>WRKV01000042.1:15565-17420 GCA_009777915.1 Bacteroidales bacterium
CGCAGTGGTGCCCTTCTGCACCTCTTGATCAGAACATCAACTTGGGCGGCTCTATCAATCCTATCGAATTTCCTTCGGTGATCGGACGAATTCTTGTTGTTGAATGGTGGACGGATTTGACGCGTTCTATTCCTTTAGTCACTCCTCCTTCCGGCATTTCAGTCTCCGGCACCACGACCAACAATCGCGAATACTCGACGCATCCTATTGCTATTAGTGGCGTGCCCAATAACGCCGGCACCTATCACTACACGGTGAGCACTCTTTGCGGATATATTGCCCTTAGCGGGACTATCCGTGTGGGAACGCCAACTTCAATAACCACTCAACCTGTTGGGCAGACCATTTGCCAAAACACCGCACTGAGCCTCTCGGTAAACGCGACCGGCACCAATTTAACCTATATCTGGGAGCAAAGCCCTACCTCTGACCCGAACGACTTTTCCTCTGCTCCGGGAACCAACAACGGAGCATCCTATACCGTGAACACCTCAACACCGGGCACGTTTTACTATAGAGTAACCGTTGCGGGATTCACAGTTTTAGAAAGCAATATCGTGCAAGTGGTGATTGACCCATTGCACACCATTTCATCTGCACCGGCAACGCAAACGCATTGCCAAAACACCGATATCACCGACATCATCGTTACTATCGGCGGTGGTGCAACAGGAACCTCCATAATTTGGAGCGGACAGAGCACCTCGCCTCCGGGAACCGTGAACAGTGGCAGCAGCACAGGAAACAGAACCATAGCCGGAAACACCGCAACTGCAACGCCCGGAACCTACAACTGGACGGTAACAACAACGCCAACAGGTGGTGCGTGTGCAGAACAGCAAACCCAAGGAAGCATTGTTGTCAATGGTGTGGCAATTGGTGGAAATCCCGCAACAGGAGATTTGGCGACAACGATTCGCGTGCCGTTTTCCACAACTACGCTAACCATCACTTCGGCAACAGGGAGCCCAACCCCAAGCATTCAATGGCGAAGAGTGCCCTCAACCTATGCCGGAGCAAATCCGCCGACTGCCACAGAAGGAACGCCGGCTTCGGGAACTAACAATGCGGTAACCTACACCGTGCCCGATGACGACAACGGTTTCGGATCGTGGAGATATTTCGCTGTGGTGTCAAACACTTGCGGAACACATATCTCCAATCTCAGCGGGCTGAGAACCGTAACCATCCCACAATGTGCGGCAGAAACAGGACCAACAAATTGTTTAGCTACAAGATATGAAAGCGGACTAACCGCAACAAATTTCGGAACACCTTACTTCCGAACATCTCAAATTTGGACATTTTCCAATTCAGCACTCGGACTTTCGCAAGAATGGTCGGATGTGGTGCTCTCGCCCGGATGCAACAAACCTGCAAACCCAAATGCAGCGGGAGCAGGAGGGTTTACCGGAGGAACAAGCCCGAACTTCAACATTGCTTGCCGAAGCAACAGAACCGATGGAACGAGCGGAGCAAGACCTGCATCACAGCAAGCAGCGGGCGGTTCGAACTACTACGGCGATTTGTTCTCGTGGTGTGCGGTTAATATCCATGCCGGAATTCTTTGCCCAAGCGGTTGGCGAGTGCCCTCTTGCCAGGATTTTGTGCATTTGGATATTTTGATGGGTAGCACAGGGATTCAAGAGTGGGAGGCTGTTGATATGCCACGAGCCGAACGCTACTTCAACACTTCCGGCACAGCCGGACAATTTTGGGGTGGTCCCCTCGGTGGCAACTGTAGTGCCAATGGTACGCTGGGCAGTCAGGGCTCGTTCGGCTACTACTGGACTTCCACCAGCCATAGTGCGACGATTGCATTCATCTTGTACTTCGATACGGATGGCTGGGGCGT
>WRKV01000043.1 GCA_009777915.1 Bacteroidales bacterium
AAACGGTGCTAAGCCGATATTCCTCTTATCATGGGACTATCGATGAAGACAGTGAGTTTGGAGTGAGCGTGATAATCGCTCGTACAAAAGTGAGGGATTTTATATTTTTTGAACTTTCCCATGAGAACCGTTGGGAATCCGAAAAGCCTGTTAATTTAGGGCAAAATACTATTTTTCAATTCGGCGAATTGACCCCTGAAAAGCCATTTGTAACAGACTTGCTTGAGAGCTGGCAACGCGGGTTTTCTTATGTCGATGAGAATAATGTAAGACGGTTTTTCTCAATCGAATTCGATGACAATGGGTCGGCTTATCTTTTAGAATTTAAGGCGAGAGGGCGATAATTCAAATCAAAATAAATCACATGAAAACAACACACATTCTCGTAACAGTTGCCCTAATGATAGTGGCTATGGGCTGTGGCGGCAGTAAGAAAACAACCGATGGCAACGGCGTTTACGTCGGTCAGCCAATCAGCGAATTTCTCTCTATTTTCAAGGGGAAATACAAAGTGGAAAAAGGAAGCATTGACGTTAATGATTTTGATGCTTACCATGTGTTTGAGAACAACGAAAAATTATTTTCGGTTGAATTGGATGACAATCCGGATGTCGTTAGCAGAATATGGATTTACAGTCCACAGTTGAAAACAGAAAAAGGCATTGGCATTGGCTCTACCTTGGCGGAATTGCAGTCTAAGTATGAAATTTCCGGTGTTAGCGAGTTTGAACAGCAAGTGTGGGTGCAGGTTGATGAGCTTTCTGCAACGTTTAGGGTTATATTCGTTGAAAATTTCGACATACAAAATTTCGATATCCAAGCCAATTTTTTGGTTAAAGCAAGTAGAGGCGAAATGCCCACGCCCGCAGAAATATACACCTTCAAAGAGATGTCTGTTTGGGGCGACCATGTTATGATAACAACCGACAAACGCATCATCGTGCGAAACGCTGTTGAAACTACCGATGCAACCACCACAGACGGCGACCCTACCATAGCCGAGGCAGAGAGCAGTGAGGAGGTTGTAGCCAATGTGACAGACGAAGAGAAAAGTAGCCTTTTTGTAACCGAAAACGATTGGGAAGGCGTGAAATGCAAAATAACCATACAGATAGACGGACAACCTCAACGCACCGTAACCATAGAACAATATTTTGATTTCTTATATGAATACCATTCCATTCCTGTCGCTATTGAGGAATGTGTTTTCCCCAACGCAACGTTAGGGCAAGTGTATAACATCGTTAATAAACCACCGAGGTTGCAGTATTTGCAAGATGATTTGCCTGCAGCCAATGCTGAATTTTCCTATGAAGACTGAAGTATAACCGTAACGTATGAATATAAATCAGACAACCATCTGTATATAGAGATGCTTTGGGTGTATTCGGGCGGCGGCTTTACTGTAGAAATCATCGAACAGGACAATAAAACCACATCTAAAGTTTCTACGTTTGCACCTTAATTTTGAGTAATAAATCAAAACATCACACACTATGAAAACAACACACATCATTCTAACAGTCGCCCTAATGATAGCGGCTATGGGCTGCGGCGGCAGCAAAACAACCGACGGCGTTTACATCGGACAGCCGGTCAGTGAACTTATCTCTATTTTTGAAAAACAGTACGAAGTAGTAAGGGGCGTCATCAGTTTAGAGGGCGATGATTACCCCGCTTACGATGTTTTTGAGAATGACGAATTGTTGTTTCAGGTCGAACTGCATCCCGACAGACTTGAAACAGCGCATCGCATATGGATTTACAGTCCGCAAATTAAAACGCAAAAGGGCATTGGCGTTGGCTCTACGTATGGCGAACTGAAATCCAAATATAACATTGCTTGGGTTAGCGAGGAAGGTGGATTAAATGTGTGGGTCGAGGGACTTTCAGCACTTTTCAGAATGACCGGTGAATTTCCCGAAGATTTTGATTGGAGCCGATTAGATAAAGAAAGCATGCCTGAAAGTCTGACCATACAAGAAATTATGTTAGCCGGCGACGACATTGCGATAACACCCGACAAGCGTATCATAGCGCAAAAAGCACGAAAAGCAAGGGAAGTAACAACAACCACCGTAATTGCCAACAATCCTATCACCATGACCACGAATGCCCGCGAAGTCAAAATTTACATAGAGGGTAAGGGGACAGCAACCGTGGATTGGGGCGATGGTTCACAACAAACAACAGCGAGCATAGAAAACCCTGACCCCGGTGATCCGTTTGATGGCGCACTTTTCACTCACAGATTTTCCAATACAAAGTCCAAAGTTATCACCATAACCGGCGATGATATTTTGATTTTCAGATGTGAGGAAAGCCAATTAACCGCATTGGATGTGAGCCAACATACCACGCTGGCACACTTGTTTGTCGGGGGTAATCGACTAACCGCATTGGATGTGAGCAAAAACACGGCATTGATAGAATTGTTTGTCGGGAATAATCAATTCACAGCCGATGGGCTGAATGCCTTGTTTAGCACGTTGCCAAACAAGGGTGGAACGGTAGTGATACTCGACAATCCCGGCTCGGCAGATTGCGACCCAAGCATAGCCGAAGCCAAGGGTTGGACGGTAGTAGGTTTTGAGGGGAACAAAGGAAGTGCAAGCACAGATACAGACTATGCCATTCGCTTGGTTGTTAAAGCGGCATTAAGTCAGTTTTCCTCGTATCATGGAACTCTCGATGAAGACAGTGAGTTTGGAGCGAGTGTGATAATCGCTCGTACTACGGTGAGGGATTTTATATTTTTTGAACTTTCCCACGAGAACCGCGCGGAACCCCAAAAACCGGTTAATTTAGAGCAAAACACTATTTTCAAATTAAACGAATTGACCCCCGAAAAGCCATTTGTAACCAACTTGCTTGAGGGCTGGCAACGCGGGTTTTCGTATGTAGATGAGAATAATGTAAGACGGTTTTTCTCCATCGAGTTCGATGACGATGGGGTGGCTTACCTTTTGGAATTTAAGGCGAGAGGGCGATAATTTAATCAAATAAATACCAATGAAAACAGAAAACAACATAAACATCGCAACAACAAGTGAATTTCAACACGTGCAAGGGATTATTTCTTTGCATCGTTCGCGAGCGTTGCAAACCGTAAACAATGAGAGTTTGCTTACTGCGTGGGAAGTTGGGGCTTTTGTGTCTGCACGACTAAAAAATTCCGCTTGGGGCAGCAAGACCGTTATGCAACTTTCGGAGTATCTGCGGGCACAAGACCCTACCTTGCGAGGGTATAGCAGGAGCAATATCTACAATATGGTCTTATTATATGATACGTATTCTTCATTGCAATTCGTTGAATATAAGGACAGTTTGAAGTTGAATGAATTTGTGCAGCCAAGAACTGCACAAATTGTCCAGACGGTGTCTGGACAATTGCAAAGTCAGAACGAATTTGTCCAGTTTGAAACTGGACAAATTGTGCAGTTTCAAACTGCACAATTTCCTATATTCTTGAATTTAACCACATTGACAAACCATTTTGAAATTCTTAATACCTGCAAAACAATAGAAGAACGGATTTTTTATATACTCTATTCTCATAAAGAACGGTTAAATATCAAAGAATTGAAACGTTGCCTCAAAAACAACACCTTCGCCTCGCTAACAGGCAACAAGCACAATCTTTCCAAAGGCTTGAAAGATATGTACCCACAGGCTGTTCCCATGCTCAAGGATACGGTATTTGTCGATTTTCTCGGACTTCCGAAACGCCATTCCGAAAAACGCTTGCAACACGGTATTTTGGATAATATGAAAGATTTCGTTCTTGAATTGGGTAAGGACTTTTTGTTCTACGACAAGGAATATCCGCTGCAAGTCGGCAATTCTACATTCAAGGTTGACTTGTTGTTTTTTCACAGGGGGTTGCAGTGTTTGGTGGCTATCGAATTGAAAACAGGAAAGTTTAAGCCCGAATACATGGGGCAACTCGAATTTTATCTCGAGGCTCTCGACCGCGATGTGCGTCGAAGTAACGAAAACCCAAGCATTGGTATTTTACTTTGTCAGGAGGCAGACCGCAGCGTTGTGGAATACGCCATGAGCCGCAGTTTGAGCCCAACCATGATTGCCGAATATGAGCGACAACTTATCCCCAAAGACGTTTTGCAACGCTCTTTGAAAGAATTTACGCAGTTTTTGGCGGAATAGTAATAATTTTTAAATCAAACATCACACACCAATGAAACCATCACAAACTCTCCTAACCGCCCTAATGATAGCCAAATCCTGGACAGTAAGTGCACAGGAAATCAAGATAAGCATAGCCTATACCGCCGATGTGGATCTAAGCACTTATGCCTCACATCTTGAATATGACGAGTTTGCGGGCAAAAACAAAGACGACTATTACCATTACCAAATGGTCATCACAACAAACACGGCAGTAAAGGGCTTTAGATACATCAGCCTTTCAAATAGCGGACAGATAGATTTTAGCCACGAGTTCGGAGATATGAACATCATCATTGAAGGCAGCGTACAGTATGCGTTAGACGTGTTTTTGCCCGAACAGCCGTTAGTCATCACCCGACCCAGCGACCCGGGCATATATTCAGGCAGAGGGATATCCTATATTGATGAAAATGACACAAGGATCTATTTTATGATCTATGATTGCCACGGCGACGGTTCGCTTAATCTTAGTGAGTTTTTCCCCGGACGCCCGGGTATAGATTACGACATTAGACGCGAGTTTGAAACGAAAATAAACACCGACCCTGCCTATAAGGATTATGGTATGAGGATTGAATGGGTTATGCTGGAGCAGACAGGCTCGCTCAGTTTTGATGGCGTTGTAACCGTTTGGATTGACGAACTGACGGAGCCAACGATGTATGAAATACCGATAGAGGTAAGTGGCGAAAAGTCAAGAGTAGTCTGGACTTGGGAGGTGAAACCCGGCGGGTTCGACTTCCTGAAAGACGTTGTGATGCCAAACGCCGAACCCAATATAATAGCCATACGCGACAGCATAAGTTCGCACGTAAGACAGTTTGTGAGCAACAGTATCGATGATACAGACCATGCTCGCAACGAGGTGATGCGCCTGTTTATAACCGTTTTTGACGCAAGGAAAAACCTTAATCCCGATGACTATTATGAGGGTATCATCACTTCCGAGGAGCGTGATGAGATATTGACGAAACTGTCATCGTTGAGAATGGAGGCGTTTGCCTTGTTCAACGATTTGTTTTACGCCGACTTTCTCGGCGTTTCGGATGGACAAGAAGGTCGAGATGTATCTATGCGAAGGATGGTCTGTTTAATGACGCTTTCGATGATTTCAGGCAGTTGGAACGGTGTTTTCATTGAACAGGCAAGGGATATCGCCGCAAGCGATACCTGGTATGGTTATCCCCATTGGTACACAATGGTGAGTGTGTTTGAGATTTTGCAGAAACTTGATTTCCTTATCGGAATAACTGCGCAGTATGCCGACAAGCCTGAAGATATCAAGGAACTGACGGCTGAACTTACCGAAGAGGTAATTGCCAAATTCAACAAACTAAACAGCTATCTCACGAACATTTTAGAAAATCATGGCTACGACATCGATATGGAAGAGCAGATAGATTATGTTAACGGTCTTCTGAAAGCCGTGACTGCAGCGGCAAACAAGACTTTTTGAAAGGAATAATTTTACACAAACTTAAACCATAATCACCATGAAAACATCACACCTGTTCATTCTAACCCTTGTCACAGCAGCCATTCTCGCGGGTTGCAAAACCTCCGGCACATCAAGCGAAAGCGAAACAGAAAACGGCAAACTCCTGATAACAGCGTATGGCGTTGAGGGGTTTGTCATCGGACAAAAAATCCCGACCAACACCAAAACGCACACCATAAGGAAGACGTTCAGAACGATAGAGGGCACGCAAGAACCCTACTACAACGTCTATGAAAACGGACACATTGTGCTGAGTTTTATGCCGGCGTACAACTACGCCAAAAAGCGATTTTCGGACACGATTGGCGACCTGACGATTTGGTCCGACAAGTATGTTACGTCCGACGGCATAAGCGTGGGGATGACCGTGGGCGAGGTGAGAGAGATCCTTCCGGATGCGGCGATTGCGTTTTCCTATGTGAGCGATCGGTTTTGGATCAGTGCCGAGTTTCAACTGAACCTCGATCCCGATGGTTTTATCGGACAGCAGGAGTATTTGTATCGTCGCGATTTGGTTACTGTCCGCCCTGCCGACTTCCGGGAAGACGCGCCAATCCTGTCCATCAGGGTGTATGGCACGGTTGAGTTCGACGACATTCCTTATGATGATTTTGTGCTTTCCGGTTATGCGGTTACTGAGGAAATCCTTGGTGATTTGAATGGCGACGGTGTGAATGATGCGGTCTTAATCACGAGGGACGAAAGGCGTGATGCGAGCCGTCACAGCGGGATTAGCGGGCTTTTCGTCCTCTTGAGGAAAGGCAAGACCTATGAGTTGGCGGTGGCTAAGCCCCGCATTGTCGAGTGTCCGGCAAACGCCGCCTGCACGCTGTCAACAGAAATCAAGGACGGCAAACTCTACATCCTTTGCGATTTCGGCGAGTATGGCAGCAGGAAGTACACCTTCCGCTATCACGACAACCGATTTGAGTTGATAGGTTTTGATGCCGACTACCGATTTTCAGGACAACTCGAGGAAGAGGTAAGCATCAACTTCCTCACCAAAAGAAAGCAGATCAAACTTTACGAACAAGCCAACAACAGACCCCGAATGAAAGAGGAGCGTTGGGTCGATATCCTTGTCGAAACCCTCCCCAACCTTGCGGATATGGAGGATTTTTATGCTTATGGGGTTGGGCGGTATTATACGGAGAAATGAGAATAGCCAAAAACTTGTGTATCTTAAATAAAAATCGTAACTTTGCAAAAAAAACAACACACGCTATGAAAAAAATCCTTTACTCTGCAATGATCCTATCGCTTGCGTTTGCAGGTTCTTGCAAAAAAGAAACGCCCGGCGAAGAAGAAAAATCCGGTGAAGAAATAATTCCTGTGGAAAACATAACGTTGAACCAAGCCATCGCCTCGCTGTTGGTTGGAGACACCTTAAGGCTTGTGCCAACCATTCATCCCACCAATGCCACCAACGACACCATAAGCTGGGCAAGCAGCGACACAACCGTTGCTACTGTGGAAAACGGCTTGGTTACAGCAAAATGGTTTGGGCAAACCACCATCACCGTTACCACAAAAGATGGCAACAAAACAGCGACTTGTGTGATAACCACAGATTTCAAACCGGGCGAGCACCCGACCTTGACGACAGACGCCATACAATCCGCCTATCCTGCACCCGATCAGCAATACTTTCTGAAAGGCGAGCATCCCAACGGTTTTATCAAACTTACAAGCAACTACGGCTTTTTATTTACAGGCACAGCCACCACCATCAAAGTCCGTTTACGCTCGGAGGCGAACGAAACTCTGATAAATACCACTTGGAATGCTAATGACTTCAGTATCAGTTGGATACAGCCCGATCTGAACAACAATACGCTCTACACATTAGAATTGGTCAGTGTTTCAAACGGCAGTGAAGAAACAGTCATATGGAGTTATGATTTCCGAACCAGCATGTTTAACACCTTTGCGGAGAAGATGGCACAGCTGACAGTAACAAGTGCACAAATAGTTTCGATATTGTACATGGGAAATGCTCGTCTTATATCTGGAAATATGTCAGCACAAGAGGGATTTGATGAAGTCGATATAGTTGGTACAGACTACACGCAGAACAAGCCTTTGATTATCGTTCGTTCGGCAATGACCGACAGTTTTTTTATCAACCGAATATACCCCATGCTTTATGAACATTATCCGTTTGATG
Organism: Bacteroidales bacterium; assembly: GCA_009777915.1. Classification (GTDB taxonomy): domain Bacteria; phylum Bacteroidota; class Bacteroidia; order Bacteroidales; family P3; genus WRKV01. The sequence continues at coordinate 7,857 of WRKV01000043.1, forward strand.
GTGCTGTTACCTATTCTCGAGAAGAAGGACAGTCTATCATACCGGATTGGGATATTATTAAACGTACGATCTACGATTATGGAACACTTGCTCCTTTTCCTTGGGTTCACTATCTTGGCCGCACCTATTACGAAGATTACTATGCTGCATGGGTTCAAGTTGCTCAAGCATCGCAAACAGTGAGGGACAAGTATTTACACTTGTTTAATTCCGGTTTTCCAATCCTTCCAAGAGGTGCCGATTATGACTTAAACTTTGCCTACACCTTACCCAATGGCGTTGTAACCGACACTACGGTTCAAAAGACGTTTGCTGTGCTACCATAAGCAGGTATGAGATGCGGGAAAGCCAAGCCAATAGATACTATGCGTAATCTTCTAAAGACAACAACACTCGTTCTCCTAATCCTGAACCTCGCACACCCGTTGCAAGCAGGAGAGGACAACAGACCGATACATAGAAACGCCCTAAAAACCACGTTCCTGTCGCTCATCACAGGATCGGCCAAACTGACCTACGAAAGGGTTGTTTTTCCGGAGCAATCCGTTGAGGTTACAGCGGGAATCATCGGCGTTGGTTTTGACAAATTTCGAGTGAATCCGAAAGGCGGGTTGGTGCGGGCGGGCTACAAGTTCAATCTTCTGCAACAGGCTAATAGCACGTTAGGCGGGCTATATGTCAGACCCGAATACGCATGGTCGTTCTTCGACTACGATGCAAGAAACGGCAGTGGCGACAGAATACGTTCATCCATGCAAACCATCATGGGATGCATCGGCTATCAACACGTGATAAAACGGTTGGTTTTGGAGGGCTTTGTCGGTGCAGGCATAGAATGGGGCGAACCGGTGGAACTGCAATACCATCACGGCTTTGTAGAGCGCTATGGCTGGCTTACGCTGACGTTTGGGGTTCGGGTGGGGGTTGCGTTTTGAACAGCCTCACGCCATAATACCACCGCCCCAAACCACCAAAAACTTGCCCATCTCAAAAAAAAATCGTAACTTTGCACTAAAACTATGAAAAAAAAACTACTCCTTTGGTCCGCCACACTATGCATCGCCACAGTGTGCCTAACCATGACCATGCGTGTGCAGGAACCTATTGCCACCATCGAGCCCATCGAAATAGACCCCATCGAAACTTTTGTTGAAGAGCAACTTGCTCGAATGAGCGTGGATGAAAAGATCGGGCAACTCATCATCGCAAAGATCCCCGGCAAACAGACCGTCAACGCTGCCACTCGCGCGCTCATCAACGACTACCATATAGGTGGCTTTATCTTGTTTGCTGAGAATATATCTTCGATTGAGCAGGTGAAACGGCTGACTGCCGACTTGCAGGCATTGATAGAGGCGGTACATCCTCCCCTATTCATCTCCATTGACGACGAGGGTGGTCGCGTAGCCCGAACCCGCAACCTGTTCCGACCACGCATTGGCACGGCATACTCCATCGGGCAAACCCGCGACACGCAAAACGCCTACAACGCCGCACACACCATCGGCACACGACTGCACGGATTGGGCGTAAATCTAAACTTCGCCCCTGTTGCCGATATCTGGTCTAACCCCGCCAACACGGTCATTGGCGACCGTGCCTACGGCAGAGAGCCCCGCATCACAGGCGAGATGGTTGCTGCAGCCGTGCGTGGGTTTCGAGAGGCGGGAGTGCTCGCTGTGGTCAAGCATTTCCCCGGACACGGCGACACCAAACAGGATTCGCACGATGAGCGCGCCATCCACCAACACGACAAAACGCGATTCGATACCCTCGAGGCATACCCCTTTCAGCGAGGCATAGCAGCAGGTGCGGACGGCGTGATGATGGGGCATATTTCCACGCCAAAGGTGCATCCTGAGGAACCTACCTTGCCGGCGGTGTTTTCGCCCTACTGGATACAGGAGGTGCTACGCAACGACTGGGGCTACGAGGGTTTGGTGATTACCGATGCCTTAGATATGGGGGGAGTTACACGCTATTACAGCGGAAATGAGATTGTTCTAAAGGCGTTTTTGGCAGGTGTGGATATCCTGCTAATGCCTGCCAATGCAGGCAATGCCGTGCAAGCCCTGCGTGATGCTTATCACGATGGACGGATTACGGATGAGCGGTTGGATGCCTCTGTTCGTCGCATTCTTCGGGCGAAGTATCGGGTTAGCGAGTAGGTTTGCAGCCATTCGGATCAGGTTGTGAGGCAAAAATTTAGTGAATCGGGAAGATATTTTGTACCCTCTTTCCCATCGGTTGAAAACTTGTTGAAAACTCTTGAAAAAAAACTTGCAAATTCCAATTTTTTTTCGTAACTTTGCGTGCTTTGTTTGTCAAAAACACAGGCATTGATTTACAAATACTTAAAGACAAGTGATGTTAGAAAACGAAAAAATTATTCAAGTAAACATTGAAGATCAGATGAAATCCGCGTACATCGACTATTCGATGTCGGTGATTGTGTCGCGTGCACTCCCGGATGTGAGAGATGGATTAAAACCTGTACACCGCCGTATTTTATTCGCAATGAATGAAATGGGCATTGGTTCAAGCGGTGGACATAAAAAATCAGCCAGAATCGTAGGGGAGGTGCTCGGTAAGTACCACCCGCACGGAGATTCGTCTGTATACGATGCGATGGTGCGTATGGCACAAGATTGGTCGCTCAGATACCCCTTTGTCGACGGACAAGGGAATTTCGGCTCAATGGATGCGGATTCGCCGGCTGCAATGCGTTATACGGAAGCTCGAATGAAAAAAATCGCCGAAGCCATGATGGAGGATATCGACAAAGAAACGGTCGATTTCCAGTTGAATTTCGACGATAGTTTGAACGAACCTACCGTTTTGCCGGCAAAAGTTCCAAGTTTGCTGATCAACGGAAGTGCCGGAATCGCGGTCGGAATGGCTACCAATATGGCTCCGCATAACCTGACGGAAGTACTTAATGGCGTTATCGCATATATTGATAATAAAGATGTTACCATTGATGAGTTAATGCAATACGTTAAGGCTCCGGATTTCCCGACAGGCGGAATTATTTATGGCACCGAAGGCGTCAAAGAGGCGTATCATACCGGTCGAGGACGTGTGATCATGCGTTCCGAAGCGACCATCGAGGTGCACGAAAAAGGAAATCACGACCAAATTATCATAACCTCAATGCCTTATCAAGTGAACAAAGCGGTTTTACAAGAGAAAATCGCCGAATTGGTCGAGGAAAAAATCATTGAAGGTATTTCAGAAGTTCGCGACGAATCTACAAAAGACGTGCGACTTGTGGTCGACCTCAAACGCGATGCCGTTGCTAACGTGGTTTTGAATAAGTTATATCAATATACACAACTTCAAACCTCGTTTAGCATCAACAACATTGCTTTGGTCAAAGGTCGTCCGATGTTATTGAATCTGAAAGAATTAATTCAGTATTTTGTCGAACATCGCCACGAAATTGTGATACGCCGAACCCAGTACGAACTCCGCAAAGCCGAGGAACGTGCTCACATCTTAGAGGGACTGCTCAAAGCATTGGATATCATCGACGAAATTATTGCGTTGATTCGGGCTTCCGAAACGGTGCAAGATGCGGTGCAAGGGCTGATTTCCAAGTGGGATTTCACTGAAATTCAAGCCAAAGCCATTGTTGAAATGCGTTTACGGCAGTTGGCGGGTTTGGAACGCAAAAGATTGCAAGCCGAATACGACGAACTCATGCTATTCATCGCTCGTTGCAAAGAAATTTTGGCAAACGAAAGCCTTCGTATGCAAATCATTAAGGACGAAATGTTGGATATGAAAGCCAAATTCGGAGACGAACGGCGTTGCCGAATCGAATACTCCGCCGCAGAATTCCGAATTGAGGATATGATTGCAGATGAGGACGTTGTGATTACAATTTCGCATTTAGGCTATATTAAACGTACGAATTTGAGCGAATATCAACGCCAAAATCGTGGCGGAAAAGGTGCAAAAGGTAGCGATGTACGCGATAAAGACTTCGTTGAGCACTTGTTTGTAGCCTCGATGCACAATTATATGTTGCTTTTCACCGAAAAAGGCAAGTGTTTCTGGATGCGTGTATTCGATATTCCGGAAGGTACGCGTCAGTCGAAAGGTCGAGCAATTCAAAATATGATCAACATTGAACCTGACGATAAAGTTCGAGCGTATCTCAATGTAAAAGACCTTAAAAACGAGGATTACTTAAAGGAAAACTTCATCATACTTTGTACCCAAAAAGGCATCATCAAAAAGACCTCTTTGGAGGCATATTCTCGTCCGAGACAGAACGGAATTATCGCTTTAACCATTCGCGAGGGCGACCAACTGCTTGAGGCTAAACTCACTAACGGAACCAACGAAGTCATGCTGGCTCTGCGTTCCGGCAAAGCAATTCGTTTCAACGAATCCAAAACTCGTCCGATGGGTAGGGGAGCGTCCGGTGTGAAAGGTATCACCTTACAAAGTGAAAATGACGAAGTTATCGGTATGGTTTGCGTAGATTCCAAAGATTATGATATCTTGGTTGTGTCTGAAAAAGGTTTCGGAAAACGTTCGGATTTAGACGAGTATCGCGAAACCAATCGAGGTGGTAAAGGCGTGAAAACCATCAATATAACCGAGAAAACAGGGGCGTTGGCAGCCATCAAAAACGTCAAAGATACCGACGATTTAATGATTATCAACAAATCCGGAATTATTTTACGTTTGGCTGTGAAAGATTTACGCGTTGCCGGACGAAATACGCAAGGCGTGAAACTGATCAACCTAAAAAATTCAGATGCCATCGCATCGGTAACACAGGTCCCCGCCGAAGAGGAAGAATTGGACGAAAACGGCAATCCTATTGAGGTTGCAGAGATTGTCGAAACGGAGATTTCAGAAGTCGATGAACAAATTTCCGAGCCTAATGAAGAAAAAAATGATGCGTAAATTAAACTTTTGTCAAATCAAAACATCAAATAACTAAATATCCCATAATTATGAAAAAATTAAACGTATTTTTAGCATTAATGTTCATGTCCGCCATGGTTTTTGCACAAACGAGAAACCTCAGAACAGCCGACAGTGAACTCAAGAGAGGCAGACTCGACAGAGCCGTAACTGCCATTCAATTAGCCATCGTAGAGCCTGAAAATCTGGAAAATGCAAATGCATGGTTCAGTCAAGCGAAAATCTACACGGCGGTGGCTGCAACTCCCAAACCGGAGTACAGTAGTTTGGAACCCAATGCCATACAGTTGGCTTTGCAGGCTTTCATCAAAACATTCAACCTCGACAAAGACGGCCGATTGGTCATTTTGGGTGGGGGAGAAGTTCAAAAATTGATCAATGCTGCATACGACAAAGGTGCAGCGTTTTATGCCGATCAAAACTTTGCGGAAGCTTCTAACGCATTCAGAGTCAGTGTGGAAGCAAGTGCTTTGGTGGATATCGTAGATACCAATGCGATGTTTAACACGGCACTTTGTGCGGAGGCTGCCGGAAATAAGGTGGTGGCAAAAGAATTTTATCAAAAATTAGTTGACATGAAAGCCGACCAACCGGCTGCATTCACAGCATTGGCACTTATTTTGAAAGATGAGGATGACCTTGTGAATACCGGAAAATATGTTGATTTGGCGGTGGAATTGTTTCCCGAAAATTACAATACCTTGATTAATGCGGCAAGTATTCATCTGATGATTGGAAATTCGGAGCGTGCCTCCGTAATTTTGGACGCCATGTCAGTGGATTTTGCCGATAATCCGGTTGTATTTTTTGCAAAAGGTGTGGCTTTTGAGCAAATCAACATGCCGGAAAAGGCTGAAGAGGCTTATTTGAAAGCGATTGAATTGCGACCTGATTATTTTGATGCGATTTTCAATTTGGCGGCTCATTATGTAACGAGAGGCGTGAGTATCAAGGCGGAAGCCGATGCATTGCCTATGAGTGAGCAAACTAAATACGACGAATTGAACGAAATTGCTAACGAGATATTCAAAAAAGCGATTCCGATGTTGGAAAAAGCCAACGAGATGGAGTCTGACAATATCCCGGTAATGTCCACATTGAAAGATATTTATGTTCATTTACGTATGATGGACAGAGCCAACGAATTGAATGAGCAAATCGAACGATTGCAGCAATAATTCACTGATAGGCAAGTAGATAAGATTTAGGGCACATACATGTATTTGCCCTTTTTCTTGAAATGTCTATTTAACATAATATAAATTATAGCGGAATCATCATTGGGCGAAAGCCAAATCTTTTGTCGTTTTTTAACGTACACAATTAACTCATAGTCTTCAACAAAAACGCATACTCCAACGCTGTTTCTTTCAGTGATTCGAAACGTCCGGATGCACCGCCATGACCGAAATTCATCTCGGTTTTGAGTAAAAGTAAATTGTGGTCTGTTTTGGTGGCTCGCAATTTGGCAACCCATTTTGCAGGCTCCCAATACTGCACTTGCGAATCGTGATAACCCGTTGTTATCAATATGTTCGGGTAATTTTGCGGTTTCACATTATCGTACGGCGAATACGACAACATATAATCAAAAAATTCTTTTTCGTTGGGATTTCCCCACTCCTCGTACTCCCCTACGGTCAGCGGAATATCCTCATCGAGCATGGTCGTAACGACGTCCACAAACGGCACCTGTGCGATGAGAGTTTGAAATAAATTCGGTTGCATATTCGCAACTGCACCAATCAACAAACCACCGGCACTTCCGCCCATTCCGGCAAGTTTTTGCGACGATGTAAAACGTTCTTGTATCAACGTTTCCGCACAAGCGATGAAATCCAAAAATGTATTTTTTTTCTTGCAAAATTTGGCATTTTCATACCATTTTCTGCCCATTTCCTCGCCTCCGCGAATATGTGCAATCGCATACACAAAGCCTCTATCCAGTAAACTCAATCGTGCCGAACTGAAATTCGGATCGATCGAAATTCCGTACGAACCATAACCGTAAAGCAAGGTCGGATTTTGTCCGTTTTTTTGCAAACCTTTTCGATATACAATCGAAATCGGCACACGTTCACCATCGTGCGAAACAGCCCATAAACGCTTGCTTTCGTAGTTTTCCGGCTTGAAATTTTGATCCAAAATCGCTTGTTGTTTTAAGACAATTGTTTCGCGAGTTTTGAGATTATATTCATACGACGTTCGAGGTGTGGTCATCGAATTGTAGCCGTATCGCAACGTTGTAGCGTAAAAATCCGGATTGTAGCCAATGCCTGTATGGTAAACCTCTTCAGGAAATTCGAGATAATAATCCTCGCCATTTTTCAAACTGATAATTCGGATATGATTGAGTGCATTTTTTCGTTCCTCTAACACTAAATAATCCGAAAAAATTTCAAAATCTTCCAATTTCACATCTTCACGATGAGGAATAATGTCTTCCCAGTGCTCTTTGTTTGTCGCAGTTATAGGCGTTTTCATTAATTTGAAATTGGTCGCATTCCAATTGGTCATCACGAAAAACTGTTCTTCAAAATGTTCGATAGCATATTCCAAATCTTTCTCTCTTTTTTGGAACATTTGAAATTCTGCATTCGGTTCATTCGCAGGAATGGTGCGGTATTCCATCGATGTAGAACTTCCTGAACAGAAAAAAACATATTTTTCCGATTTTGTTCGTCCAACACCCACATTAAATTTTGCGTCTTTTTCGAAAAATATCTCTTGTTCTTTTTCGGGATTTCCAAGCACATATTTCATAACCCGACACGCTCGCAACTGCTTATTTTGCTTGACATAGAACAACGTTTTATTATCGCCTGTCCACGTAAAATTTCCTGAAACTTTTTCAATTTTTTCGTTCAAAATTTCGCCGGTTTCCAAGTTTTTGAACCAAATATCGTAAATCCGACGGCTCACAAAATCTACGGCAAACGCCAATATGTTGTTGTCATCGCTAATCGCAATCTCGCTTACAGCACAGAAAGCATGACCTTCTGCAAGTTCGTTTACATTCAAAATAATTTCTTCCGAATTTTCCAACGATTGAAATTTTCGGCAATAAATCGGATATTCTTTTCCGGTTTCGTAACGCGTGTAATACCAGTATTCTCTGCGAAAAAACGGTACGGATTGGTCGTCCTCTTTGATACGAGATTTGATTTCGTCGAACAGTTGTTTTTGCAAGGTTTCCGTATCTTTCATCATCGTTTCTGCGTACGCATTTTCGGCGTTCAAATAATCCAAAACATCTTGCGAATCACGTTCATTCATCCAAAAATAATCGTCATGACGAACGACATCATGTGTTGTCAACGATTTCGGCACTTTTTTTGCTATCGGTGGGGTATTCATCATCTTGCAAAGGTACGAAAAAAAAACGAATTGGCAAAATCGGTCTTTTAATGGAAACCAAAAAAAATTCATTGCCATTTCAAAAAATTTTCGTATCTTTGCAAAAAATTAAACCATAAATGCCTATGAAAAAAATGTGCTGAAAAGCACGGTAATACGTATAAAAATAGCGTTTGCTATATTCTTGCTTTTCGAAACTTCAGAAATTTCAAAATTACGCTCGGATAGATGGTAAATGCTCGCAGAATTGCGGGCTTACTTATTTAGCGTAATGGGTATTCTGAAGACCTCGAAAAGCGGATTTGTTAAGTCCGTTTTTTTTATTGCCCTAAATCATAAACCATAAACCATAAATCATAAATCATAAATCATAAATCATAAACCATAAAATACCTATGAAAAAAATCACCCTAATTTCAATCTTTCTTGCAACTTTTGCGACCCAAAGTTTTGCTCATTGTCCCATTCCGCAGTGGTGTCCCGACGCCCCCTTGCATCAAACTCTTTGCCCTGGCGACACGATAGAAACTATTGAGTTTCCATCGGTAATAGCTAAAACCCTGATCGTTACTTGGTGGACGGACGAGACACGCACCTACTCAACGCTTAATCCTCCTCCGGGCATCACGGTTTCCGGCACCTCGACTCCGACTCCGCTCGC
>WRKV01000044.1 GCA_009777915.1 Bacteroidales bacterium
AACCCCCCGTTGGGCTGATGTTCTACCTCAGTCCGTCTATCCCGATAGGTTTCTAACCTATCAAATTAAATAAATTTTGTATCTTTGCAAAAACTTTAAAATATATACGATGAAACCAAAAAACCAAAAAACCCTACTACTCGGCATTGTTGCCTCGCTTTGCCTGGCAGTAGAATGCCAAAAAGAAGAATTCTTTGAAACACTACCGCCCGAAACTCAAACCGGTGCAAATACTTTCGGATGTTATGTGAATGGAGAACTTTTTGTGATGAACCCGAATGCTATTATGTTTGCAGCATCAAGAACACTCTACAATAGAGAGACAGAAATACTAGACATTTTTATTAATACTGGTCTTTTGACTGGTGATGGGCAGATGAGATTATTAATTGACGGTTCTCTTGAGGGAAGAAGTATTTTCTTGACTGCATATTTCTCTCCATCAGGCACTCATCTTTCTTGTCCTGGATTCGCATATGAAAAATGTGGTTCCGTTAATATTACAAGATTTGATACTATTAATCGCATCGTAAGCGGAACGTTCAATTTTATAGGAAGATGTGCAAGAGGCTTTAACACTAATCAAATAGAATATGTTGGTGATTCAATAGTTCATATCACAGAAGGACGCTTTGATATTAAATTTGAAATTAAATAACAACAAAAACCAAATAATTATGAAAAAACATTTGTTATTTTTGTACTGTATGCTACTCCCATTCGTTGTAGTAGCACAAACGATCAAGGGTAGTGCTATTCAGCGTAATAGTATTCCTGCAATTGCCGAAGTACACTCAGGTGGAACCATTGAGTATAGACTTTCCCCGCATAACACATCGGGTAAAATCCAAAAACCTTTAATTGTTGCAGAAGGGTTTGATCCAAACGTTGTGGTGCTCGGAAATTTTAATGCCAACCTAGCAAGTTTCTTGAGAGAGAGCCATGAACTAACAGATATTGGCACAATTGATGTTCCCTATTCTAATGGTCCAGGCAGGCTTCTTGATGACCTTGATCTTGCCGGCTACGACATCATCTATTTGGATTACGCAAATGGCATAGATTGCATTTGGCGCAATGCACAATTGTTCAGGCAGGTAATCGACTCTGTGAATAAGTGGAAAGTAGGTGATGAGCCGAACGTAGTGATGGGTATCAGCATGGGTGGCTTGGTGGCTCGTATTGCTTTGCGACAAATGGAACTTGATAACGAGGACCATCAAACCCGAATATATATTTCGATGGATGCTCCGCACAAGGGTGCCAATGTGCCGATAGGTTTTCAGGCTGCTGTGAGACATATGCTCCTTTTGGTAGTTGCAGGGCATATAATCAATGTGATTGGTACTGGAGATGTGCAGGAAATCCTTGCAGCTAACTACCTTTTAGAGAGTCCGGCGGCAGAGCAGATGCTTATTTATACTATTAATCAGTTTTTTTCTATACGTGATTCTGTCCATAAAGATTTTCTGCACCAATATGATGCATTGGGTTTTCCGCAACTAACCAAAAATATTGCTATCTCAAACGGCAGTAATAATGGCAGCTTGACTTTCCCTTCTAGTAGCGAAGTTATTAATGGCAAAGATTTAAGTTTGAATGCAGGAAATCTTAGAGCGGATATCGAAATTAATGCTTTGCCAGCTTCAACAGTGTATCAAGGGCATGTATTCACTCGTGGAACTTTTTTGGGGATGCCCATAATATGGACTATACCCCTTGTAGGTGTTAGGACTGTAAGCAGTATAGCAAGTATGTTACCTATTGATGGTGCTCCAGGTGGAAAATATTCGTTAGATATGATTGGTTTGGAGCTTCATGATGAATTGGCAGACATGGTCCAACAACCTGCATTCAATTTCATTCCCACCGTAAGTGCTCTTGCCTTGCCTGATTGGAATACGAGATTAACACAAAATCTGGGCACTAATGTTGCGAATTCGCCGTTTAGTTCGATGTTTACACAGACCCAAAATGAATTGCATACGCGTTTCAATTCGTCTGCTGCATTTATCCGAGATCATTTAATTGCCTTCTCTATTTCCGGTCCCTCTGCCATTTGTGGCTACAGTACCGCAACCTACGAAGTTCAGGGTTTACCGCCGAATTATTCCGTAGATTGGGGTTCAATAACCGACCCTCTTGTAGAGGTGGATAGACCAGAACCGCATATTATCCAACTAAAACGAAATCCTCTACAAAGTCAGGGCACAGCAGAATCAAGAATAATCACAGCAACGATTAAAACTCCGCAAGGAGTAGTCGTTACAACGCTAAACAAATATGTTACTGTCGGCACTCGCCCCAATATCAGCTATATTAGCACAATCAACAATTGGAAATGTACCGATAAAAATTTTAAGGATGCCATAACTTATCAGGGTGAGCGTTTCGTATTTAGTGATGGCGGAATTTCCGGCGAATTTTGGCAAAATGTGCCTCCACCCAATACCACCGCAACAGTGATTACACATACTGCACCCGGGACAAGTATTCCAATGGAATACACATGGGGAGGAGATCGAGATATAAATATAGTGTCATGGAATCCTGATGGGTTTGCTTATATTCAAGTTAAATTAGACAATGCCTGCGGTTCGAGTGGCTGGGTAGATATTAGATATCGCAATCAAGAATGTAATAATCACGGTCCTTTCCCCAATCGCCACGAATGTGCATCTTACTTCATACAAAAAGATGGAATCTATGTTCAAAGATGGTGTCCGCTTGGTCAGTATTTTGATCCTGTATCAAAGGAATGCGGTCCGAATATTCCGGACGATTGTATGACATTCGTATCTTTATATCACCCTACTTATCGTATAGATCCTTTAAGTACCGCTAATTGCCCTGTTTATCAGGTACATATTGGTGATGGAATGTACGGACCGGCGTGTCCGCCCTGGCAATGGTTTTGTCCTGTGAAAAGGCAATGTGTAGGGTTGGGTGATCCGGAGTGTCCGCCTTGCCTCGATTGGTTTACCAGGCGGCTTGTCTACCCAAACCCTACTAAAGATATACTTGTTGTGGATTTTCTCCACGAACTACAACTTGCCGATGCTATTCCCTTTGACGAAGAACCCGTTGATCTGAAAGAATTAGACATCTCCATCAAACTTTACGACAATATGGGCATCGTTCAACGTCAAGCCCGACACAAACATCGTCGTCGTGGAAACAGAGACAAATCATCTGTAAATTTCAACACATCAAATCTCCGCGAAGGCACATACTTCCTGCATATCGAATATGAGGGCGAAATTGAAAAACATCAAATCATCGTCGAACGGCAGTAAAGCCATATCGGTAAACAAAAAAAAAACGAAATGCACAACATTTCGTTTTTTTTTCGTATCTTTGCAAAAAATCTCAATGGGGTTATGTCCGAAAAACAAAACATAGAATACAAATCGTCTTGGCACGATGATCATTTGAAAGAGGTGTGTGGCTTTGCTAACGCACAAGGCGGACAAATTTTCGTTGGTAGAAATGATGCCAATAAAGTTGTTGGCTTGAAAGATCATAAAAAATTGATGGACGATATTCCCAATAAAATCAAAAATTCTATGGGAATTACTGCCGATGTTAATCTTATGGAGGAGGATGGTCAATACGTTATTGAGATTACTGTTATGCCTTGTCCTGTGCCGATTTCGTTACGAGGTCGTTATTATTATCGAAGTGGTAGTGTTACGATGGAATTGACAGGTGCCGCTTTGAGTGAATTTCTGTTGAAAAAGACCGGACATACTTGGGACGATATGGTGGAACCTCACGCTACACTTAACGATATTGACGAGGAAACAATCAAAATTTATTTGCGAAAAGCAAAGGAAATTGGGCGTTTGCCCGATATTGAGGGACTTTCCACTCTTGAACTTTTGGAGAAACTTCGCCTAACGAAAAACGGAGAGATCAAACGTGCTGCAATCGTTTTGTTCGGTAAAGATCCGGGACGATTCTACCCGAATACTTTTGTCAAAATCGGAAAATTTGAGGATGACGATTTCACAATTCGTTTTCAAGAAATGGAAGACGGCAACATCATTCAAATTTTAGAACAAATTGTACGCACGCTTGATTACAAATTTTTGATACGTAACATTTCATTCAAAGGCTTCAATCGTGTAGAGCCTCTCGAATATCCGGAAACAGCACTTCGTGAAATGCTTTTGAACGCACTAATTCATCGCAATTATATGGGTGCTCCAACGCAAATTAGAGTGTACGATAGTAAAATGTTCGTTTGGAATGATGGCGGTTTGCCGACAACCATCACGTTGCCACAGCTCACACAATCACATTCATCGCACCCTCGCAATCCAACACTTGCAAGAGCGTGTTTTTTGGGTGGATACATTGATTCTTGGGGTAGTGGAATTATGAAGATTATCAATTCTTGTCTTGAAGCAGGATTGCCAATGCCCGAACTCAAAGAAAAAGAGGGTGGTTTTATCGTAACACTGTTCAAAAATAATTTAACCAAAGAAAATTTGCAGAAACTTGGGTTGAATCAACGACAAATTGATGCTATTCTGTTTTACAAGTCAAAAGGCGAAGTAACTTCTTCGGAATATGCTGAAAAGTTCAATGTTACCGATAGAACAGCAAGAACAGATTTAACAGATTTAGTTGATAAAAAACTACTTGTAAAGCAAGGAGAATACAAGTCAACGAAATTTTATTTCCGATAAATTTCCGATTGATTTCCGATATTTCCGATAAATTTCCGACAAAAAACACTAAAATTCAAATAAAATAGACCCCATCAACTTTATTAAATCAAACCCAAACAATCCTCGTTCGGCGACGATTCCTACCTTATATCAGTAAAACAAAAAAAAACGAAATGCTGTGCATTTCGTTTTTTTTTGTTTGGCAATATCATTTTTTTTTCGTATCTTTGTAAGATATTATGTCTTACGTTAAACATATCATCTTTTTTTTGATTGTAGTTTGGTTTGGACTGCAAGACGGAAATGCTCAATCCAACGTGTTGTCAAAGGGTTCGTGGCATCGTATTTCTATTTCTCAAAATGGTATTTACAGAATCCGCTATCAAGATTTGGTTAACAGCAAGGTTTTGGAAACTCCTGTTTCCGTATCGCAAATCGCTTTGTTTGGTGGTCCAAACGGTGCAATTCCATTGGAAAATATCGCCAATGAAACATTTGACCTGCAAGAAATTGCTATCCTTATATGCAATGCCAACAACGTACCGATTTCGAGCGGAGAATTCGGTCCCGGTGATTATATCTTGTTCTACGGACAATCGCCGGATCAAGGGAATTGGAACGCATCACAAAAAAAATACATTCATCAAACCAATGTTTTCACAGATGTCATGTCGTATTTTTTCACAACGGATTTTGACAAAGAAGGAGAACGAAAACGCTTGAAAAATAAGCCCAATAGAGCAAATCCAACGGTTTTTATTACGCATTTCAAAGATTATTTTCGACACGAAAAAGATGATATAAATCCGTTTCAGTCAAGTCAAGAATGGTATGGCGAAAAAATGGATCAAACCCAAAGAAGGCACGATATAAATTTGAATTTACCCGGTTTTGTAATTGATTCTACTGTTGAATTTAGAGCCCGATTTGTGGCTAACGACACGGGTAGAGTTGTGATTTCATCGAATAACAACAATAACCAAACCAAAAATTTTGTAACAAGAACCAAATCCGGCAGTGGTGTGTTGATGACTGAAATCATTGACGATTTTATTTGGAAATTCACCACCGCTCCTTCTCTCCTATCACTTGAATATACAAGGACTTCAAGCAATTCATCAAGTTGGATGCATTTGGATTATTTAGAGGTTCATTATCGTCGACAATTATCTCTTTCGCTTGGAAATACTTCGCCGGTACAATTTAGATTTATAGATTTCCAAACTTCTGAAGTCGGTCAATTTACAATCAGTTCAGCAAATTCAAGTACACAGGTTTGGGATATTTCCTATCCTTTGGAACCTCAAAAAATTGATGTCATAACTTCCGGAAATACGTTTACATTTTCCGATTCACTCGTTGGAACACCCGAATTTATTACGTTTTCAGATAATAACATTCGTTCGATAACACAATTTCAACCCATACTAAATCAAAATCTACATGAAAAAGATTCTGTGGAATATGTGATGGTTGTTCATCCTGATTTTCTTAGTGAAGCCGAGCGTTTGGCAGAATTTCATCGCAATCGAAATTTGAATGTTTTGGTCGTTACACCCCATGAAGTTTTCAACGAATTTTCGTACGGGCGACAAGATCCCATGGCAATCCGACGAATGATGCGACATTATCGAAACAAAGCAATAGAGCAGCATTCAGAAGTTTTACCAAAATATCTTTTACTTTTTGGGTCGCCATCTTACGATTATCGGCATCGAACAAGAGACACCAATTTCGTATTGAATTATCAATTTCCGGCGGGATTAACCGAAAATCAAAGTTTTTCAACCGATGATTTTTTCGGTTTTTTGAAAGACGGAACAAACGGAAATACCGATAGTTTACAAATCGGAATTGGTCGTTTTCCTGCACGAACTCTCGCACAGGCAACTGCGTTAGTCGATAAAACCATAGCCTACGCCACCCCGCATTCCCGCAATTTCGGCGATTGGCGAAATGTAGTCACCAATTTGGCTGATGACGGAGCTACCGAGCCTTTCGTTCAAACGTTCGAAGCTATTCCCGAAAGTAATCCACGTTCGGCTTATTTCAAAAATGACACTAATTTCAGAGGAATTACTGTCGAAAAAATTTATCTTGACGCCTTTCCGCAAGAAGCAACTCCAAGCGGGATGCGTTATCCTGATGCAAAAGAGGCGTTAAGACAACGTATCGAACGCGGGACATTAATTCTGAATTATCAAGGACATAGCGGACCTGTTAGTCTGGCAGACGAAAGTATTATGACTATCACCGATATTCAAAATTTTGGAAACATCGACCAATTCATGGTTTTTTTCACGGCTTCTTGCAGTTTTGCAAAATACGATGATCCCAATGTAACTTCGGCAGGCGAATGGTCTGTGCTTTCTCCAAGAGGTGCTGCTGTAGCACATATCGGAGCTACGCGAGTAGCATACACCAATCCAAACGATGTGTTTAACGGTGTATTTAATCATTTTGCGTTGATGCGACACAGCAACGGAAACGCTCGAAGTTTGGGAGAAATTATGAAATTATCGAAAAATCGAATGGGAAATCCACATGTTTTGAAACAGTTTGTTCTGCTCGGAGACCCCGCTATTTCATTGGCTTTGCCGAAGTATCAAGTTATTACGGATTCTATAAATGGAAATTCCGTACACGATGGAAACGACACCATGAGAGCCTTGGATCGGGCAAGTATTTCCGGACGAATTATGGATTTCGACCATAATTTTTTGTCTGATTTTACAGGAGAAATCAGCATCACGGTATACGATAAACCTACACAAATGCAGACTTTCGGACATGGGAACAGTCTTGGCGGATACAATCCTGTTATTGATTTCAGTGTGCAAAAAAACATTTTGTATAGAGGTCGAGTTCCCGTGATTAACGGCGAATTCAGAGTGGAATTTATGATGCAAAAAGAGATCAATTACAATTATGGATTCGGAAAAATAAGTTATTATGCTTTCTCGGATTCCGTTGATGCCACAGGTGTTTTCGACAGTGTGGTTATCGGCGGATTTGGTGAAAATTTCGAATTGGTTGCCGATGCTCCAACCGTTAAACTTTTTCTCAGCGATACCAATTTTCGAAGTGGAAACATCGCCACTTCAAGTCCGATTTTGTTAGCTCAAATCAGCGACAAATACGGCATTAATCTGGGTGGAGGAATTGGTCACAACATTAGATTGGTCATCAACGATGATTATACCAGACAAATTTGGCTCAACGATTTTTTTGAATATCTCCCGTCAAATTCCAATGAAAATTTGGTGCAAGGCGAAGTGCGGTATCCGATGTTTGATTTAGAACCGGGCAGATACAATATGAAACTTCGTATTTCCAATGTTTTCAACATTTCTGCGGAAGACACGCTGGATTTTGTCGTTGTACAATCGGAAAATCCGATCATCGGAAAAGTCTACAATTACCCCAATCCGTTGAGAGATTTCACCAAATTTTATTTCACACATAATGCTCCGAAAAAAATCAAACGTGTAGAAATTGATATTTTCGATGTTGGTGGAAAATGGGTGGTGCGATTATCACAAAACATTAATCCGGAAGGCTTTGCAATAGAACCTATCGAGTGGGATACGAGAGATGCCCGAGGAAATCCGGTTCGACAAGGGCTTTATATGTATAAACTTCGCATTGTTTTAGAGGACGGTCGTGTAGCGGAAAAAACAGAAAAATTAGTTATCGGTGCGAATTAATTTGCAAAATTCATTTATTTTTTGTAACTTTGTAAGTTAAAAATAAGAAAATTATGCCTTCGTGGTCAAAAAATATCATACTTGCCGTTCTTGCGTTTTTCGTTGGAGCCAATCTTTTTGCACAAATACCCGACGGCGGACACGATAAAGATAATGCACTCAATTTAAGCGGAGGCTCTATCATTACAGCCGTGCCGTTTTTGTTGATTTCTCCGGATGCACGAGGAGGGTCTTTGGGTGATGGCGGAGTTGCAAGTTCTCCGGATATCAATTCACAACATTGGAATGCGGCAAAATATGCGTTTATCGACGATTATTACGGTGCTTCGCTAACGTATAGTCCGTGGTTGCGTGTGCTCGTTCCGGACATGAATTTGTTGTATTTGGCAGGCTATTATCGCCTTGATGATGATTGGGCTTTCGGAGGTTCCATGCGTTATTTTTCCTTAGGTAGAGTAGTGTTTCGGAATAGTGCTGACGATCAAGGCATTACGCACCATCCCAATGAATATGCGTTTGACTTGAGCCTTTCCAGAAAACTGTCCGATCATTTTTCTTTGGCACTTACAGGGCGTTACATTCGTTCCGATTTAACGAGTGGATACACCGATCCCCTTTCGACTCAAAAAGCATCTGCTGCCAATGCCGGTGCTGTTGATATTTCGATGTTTTATACTCGAGAAATCACAACGCCTAATACGGATGGAAGTTCGGTTGCTCTTGGTCTGAGTATTTCCAATGTAGGAACAAGAATTTCGTATTCGTCCTCTATGGCAAAAGATTTTTTACCGGCGAATTTACGATTGGGGGCGGCTTACACCGTTCAACTTGACCGATATAACGAAATTACGGGAATGCTTGATTTTAACAAACTGCTTGTCCCTACGGGACCTATTTGGAATACACCCAGAGATTCAATTATCGCCGGAATAGATGATGATGTAACGGTTATGCAAGGTATTTTTCAATCGTTTTACGATGCTCCGGGTGGATTTCGCGAGGAATTACAAGAGATCAATATCAGTGCAGGTGTAGAATATGTGTATAACAAAGTTCTTGCCGTTCGTGGTGGTTATTTTTATGAAAACAAACACAAAGGCGGACGGCAGTATTTCACGCTTGGTGCAGGTCTAAAACTCAATGTTCTTGAAATTGATTTCTCTTACCTGTTGCCTCGTGGCAATAATCCGGCAAATGCTACAAATCCACTGAAAAATACGCTGCGATTTACGCTGAAATTTAATTTTGCGGAATATATGCGTAACAGACAAAATCCATAATTCTGATGAAAACCCGTATTGGACAAGGATTTGACGTACATCGTTTGGTTGAAGGACGAAAATTAGTACTTGGCGGAATCGAAATTCCGCACACTAAGGGCATTTTGGGACATTCGGACGGAGATGTGTTGATTCATGCGATTTGTGATGCCTTGTTGGGTGCGGCAAACCTGAGAGATATCGGATTTCATTTTTCGGATAACGATAAAACATACAAAGACATTGATAGTGGAATTTTATTGAAAAATGTTGTGACGATGATTCGTGAAAAAGGCTATGAAATCGGCAATATCGACAGTACAGTTGTATTACAAGCACCGAAAATTTCCGACTATATTCCGCAAATGAAATCCAAATTGGCAACCGTTCTAAACATTAATGAAACCGATATATCCATCAAAGCCTCCACGACCGAAAAATTAGGTTTCGAAGGACGAGAAGAAGGCGTTTCGGCACATGCAATCGTACTGTTAAACTAATTAAAAACCTCAATAATCATGAAAAAAACTTTAATTTCAATCGCATGCTTAGCTTTTTTTGCAAGCTGTTCAAACAACAAAAAAATGGATGGACTCGACCTCACTAATTTGGATATGAGTATATCTCCTACCGAAGATTTCTATCAATTCGCAACAGGCGGATGGCAAGCCAACAACCCTATTCCGGACGAATACGCACGTTTCGGATCGTTCGACAAATTGGCTCTCGACAATCAAATTATCGTTCGACAATTAATCGAAGATTTAAGTAAAAAAAACAACGCAGATGGTTCGAATGCTCAAAAAATCGGAACACTTTTCGCTTTAGGTATGGACACCGTTCGCTTAGATAGAGACGGCATTGCTCCGATTCTAAACGACATCGAAAAAATCAAAGGATTAGCCACGTCCGGCGAAATGATTGCTTACATCGTGGAACAGCACACACAAGGCACGTCTTCGCCGTTGTTCAGTCTGTATGCCGCTGCCGACCTGGACAACAGCAACATGAACATTGCTTGGGTGAATCAAGTTCGTCTGGGAATGGGCGATCGCGACTACTATTTGGAACATAACGAACGCAATCTCGCTTTGCGTGAGGCTTACAAAACTTATGTTCAAACAACTTTTGAATTGAGTGGTTTTTCACAAGAAGAATCGCAAAAAATGGCAACCGATGTGATGAAAGTGGAAACCAAACTTGCTGAAATTACCATGCCTCGTATCGAAATGCGCGACCCTCACAAAACATTCAATAAAATGAATGTCGAAAAACTTCAAACGCTTACTCCCATCATCAATTGGAGAGCATATTTTGATGATCTTGGTTTGAATCATGTTGACGAACTTAGCGTAAGAACCGTAGGTTATTTTTCAAATTTATCGAGAGTTCTTTCATCACTTTCAGCAGATGAATTGAGAAATTATTTGTTGTGTGATTACATCGGCGATGCTGCACCTTACTTATCCACACCTTTTCAAGACGCACGTTTTGAGTATTTCGGAAGAGCATTGCGTGGTACACAAGCACAGGAAGAACGCTGGAAAACGATGGTAAACGTTGTGAATGGCGTACTCGGCGAAGCCGTTGGTGAAGAATATGTGAAAATATATTTTCCACCGGCAGCAAAGGCTCGCATGATGGATTTGGTGAAAAATCTGTTGTCGGCTTTTGGCGAACGTATAAACCATTTGGAATGGATGAGCGATGAAACCAAAGAAAAAGCTCAAGAAAAATTAGGAACGTTCCGCGTGAAAATCGGTTATCCGGACAAATGGCGTGATTATTCGGATTTGACCATCAATCCTGAGGATTCGTATTTTGAAAATATCAAACGTGCATCAAAATTTCAACACGATTTTATGCTTTCGGAAATCAATCAACCGGTTGATATCGACAAATGGTTGATGAATGCACATACCGTTAACGCCTACTATATGGCGACAAACAACGAAATTTGCTTTCCTGCCGGAATTTTACAACCTCCGTTTTTCTTTATGAATGGCGATGATGCGTTGAATTACGGTGCAATCGGTATGGTGATTGCTCACGAAATCAGTCACGGATTCGATGATCAAGGTCGCAAATACGACAAAGATGGAAACTTGACCGATTGGTGGACTGCAGAGGATGCCGAGCGTTTCGGTGAACGTACCAAAGTTTTGGTCGATCATTTCGATGGCATCGAAGTTGCACCCGGTACTTTTGCAAATGGCACGCTTACGTTGGGCGAAAACATTGCCGACAACGGCGGTCTGCAAGCCGCATACACCGGATTTATGAAAACCAAACAATATCAGGAAAGCGTATTACTTCAAGACTTCACGCCTTCACAACGTTTTTTCATTGCGTATGCAACCGTTTGGGCGAGCAATATCCGTGAAGCGGAGATTTTGCGTCAAACTAAGGAAGGTGTTCACTCGTTGCCGAGAAACCGTGTAAACGGTACAGTTCCGCATATTGATGCGTTTGTGAATGCATTCAACGTTAAACCCGGCGATGGTATGTGGTTGGTACCCGAAAAACGTGCAAAAGTTTGGTAAGCCGTTATTAAGTATCACCTGTTAATAAATAATACGAAAGAGTCTCCGATTGAGGCTCTTTTTTTTGTAACTTTACATACTGAAAAAACCGTTTTTTTATGAAAAAAATAACAACCGGTCTGTTATTCGGAATGCTTGTGTTGATAGGCGTTTCCGCAAACGGACAACAAACTGTGTCGAAGAAAAATCCCGACGAAATGTATCGCATGGGTGTCGAACTTTTTTATCTCGAAAAGTATGCTGCCGCAAATGAATTGATGCTTTCGGTAGTTGAACAAACCCAACGAACAGAGCCGATGATGGCGATGAATGCGGCGTTTTATGCTGCCGTTTCATCTGCCAAATTATCGCATCGCAGTGCAGTGAAAAATTTACAGCAATTCATTTTGGATTATCCCGAAAGTACTCGCAGGACAGAGGCTTTACTCGAATTAGCCAACGTGTTTTATGTGGAAAAAGAGTACGAAGAAACGATTGAAATTTACAATCAAATTGATGTGCGGGATTTATCCGAAAATCGACAAGTTGAATATCATTTCAAAAAAGGTTATTCGTTTTTCATGCGAGGTCAAATGTCGCAAGCGAAACCGCATTTCGCAGAACTCAGACATTCCGAAAGTCGCTACACGCCTTTGGCAGCGTACTTTTACGCTTACATTCTTTACACCGAAGAAAATTATCAATCCGCATTAATCGAGTTTGAAAAATTAAAAAATGATGAAAATTTCGGTTCGATTGTGCCGTTCTACATCATGCAAATTTACTATAAACAAGGCAAAAACGACTTGATTATTGCCGAAGGGCCTGCCTTACTTGAAACGGCTACAGCCCGCAGAGCCGTAGAACTTTCGAGATTGATTGGTGAGGCGTTTTACAATGAAAATCGATATACCGAAGCCTTACCGCATTTGCAATTGTA
Organism: Bacteroidales bacterium; assembly: GCA_009777915.1. Lineage (GTDB taxonomy): Bacteria > Bacteroidota > Bacteroidia > Bacteroidales > P3 > WRKV01. Next base: position 13,105 of record WRKV01000044.1, read on the forward strand.
TTTCGAAAAAGCAGCCGTAACGCCGAATAGAGAAGATGATTACATCATGGGATTTACATATTACAGTCTCAAAAAATACGATACTGCTGCAATCTTTTTTCAAAACGTTGTGAATGCCTCGAAAGAAAACGATTTGATGAAACAAAATGCACTCTACCATTTGGGCGATATTTACGTCAACCTCGAACAACTCCGATTTGCACAAGCCGCATTCTTAGATGCATCGCGAATGAATTTCGATGAACGTATTCAAGAAGATGCGTTTTACAATTACGCCAAATTGTCGTATCAACTTTCACCAAGCCCTTACAACGAGGCGTTGAGAGCGATGACATCTTATTTGGAAAAATATCCAAATTCGAGATATGCCGATGAAATTTACGGTTATTTGGTGGCAATGTATACCACAACCAAAAACTACCGAGAGGCTTACGCCTCTATTGCAAACGTGAAACGTCAGTCCCCTCGCCTACTCGAAGCCCAACAACGTATTGCGTTCAATCTCGGAGTGGAATTGTTTAATGAAATGAAGTTTGCGGAATCACAAAAATTGTTTGACGAAGTGATAAAAAGCAGTTATGACGAGCGATTGACACTGTTGGCATTTTATTGGAAAGGTGAAACATATTTCCGTACAGGACAATTTGAAAATGCTTTGGAAAATTTTGAAAAAGCCTTGTTTACTTCAAGTTTTGAAACAATGTCGGAGTATCCGCTTGCCGCCTATGGTGCGGGTTACACGAATTTTCAATTAGAAAAATATGATCAAGCCATTCGATATTTTTCATTCGTTGAACAGAAAAAAAATCAAGTGAATGTTGTGATTTTGAACGATGCTTATCTGCGTTTGGGCGATGCGTTTTACATGCAAAAAATGCCTGCCGATGCGTTGAAAAATTATGATTTAGCAATTCAACTCCGTCAAGACGACAGAGATTATGCGATGCTCCAAAAAGCCATTGTTCTCGGTATTTTAGGACAATTCGACCAAAAAATTACGACCTTACTTGCCCTGCTCAAAGACCACGAAAAATCGCCGTTGATTCCAAAAGCCATCAACGAATTAGCAAGCACGTATTTGGTTTTAGACAACAACGCAAAAGCCCTTGAATACTACAATTTACTCGCAACTCAACACGCAAAATCAAGTTTCGGAAAAATCGCTTTACTTAAACAAGGTTTGATTTTTTACAACACCGGAAAAAATCAAGATGCTATCAAAATGTTCGAACGTGTAATCTCTGATTACCCCGGAACTACTGAGGCTACAGAGGCTATGATGAGTTTGCGAAACATCTATATCTCCATCAATAGAACCGACGATTTCTTTGCTTACATGAGTAGAATTAATGCAAGTATCAATGAGGATGCACAAGATTCGATTGCATTTTCGGCAGCAGAAAATCGTTACATGGAAAACGATTGTCATGGAGCAAAACCCTCTCTGGAAGGCTATTTGCAAAGATTCCCCAAAGGAATTTTCATTACCGAAGTTACGTATTATTTGGCAGATTGTGAAATGCGAAGTGGCAATGTGCAACAAGCACGTCAACATTTTTTAGCTGTGATTTCGCATCCGGAATCCATCTATACCGAACGCTCAATCATTAGTGCCGCAAAGATTTCATTCGATTTGAACGACTATCAGGAAGCCTTGCGACTTTACACACATTTGGCAGAATACTCCGAAATTCCTGCAAATATCAACATGGCAGTCATTGCTATCATGCGTTCGGAAATTCGCTTGAAAAACGATAGACGAATCTTGATTGCTGCACAAAATGTGTTATCCATAAACCAATTGACCGACGATATTCGCGATGAGGCGAATCACGCCATTGCCACGTCAGCACAGCGTTTGGGAGAAAAAGAATTGGCAACGGAAACATTTGCAAAACTACGAAATTCGAGAAACAGCGAGTTCGCTGCTCAAGCCCGTTTTTTCGAAATTCAAAGTTTGTTCGAAAGCAACGAATTTGATTTAGCCGAAAAGAAAATTTTTGAATTTATCAGCGAAACGCCGTCAAGTCAATACTTTTTAGCAAAAAATTATTTGCTTTGGGCTGCGATTTACACCGAACGAGGAAACTTTTTGCAAGCCAAACAAACGTTGCAAAGTATCATCGACAACTACGAAGGCAACGATGATATTATCGAAACTGCCCAACGAGATTTCCAAGTGATTTTGGATAAAGAAGCCGAACTCCGTGCCGAAGAAGACCGCAGACGTGCGGAGGAGGCAGATGATGATGAATTGATACTGTTACCCGATGAAATATAAGAACGGTAAACGGTTAAAGGTGAAGCTTCGCCACAAACCCCACCTTTAACCCTTAACCTTTTAACCCTTTAACCTTAAAATACACATCAATAATGAAAAAGATATTAACCAGCATCACACTAATTTCCCTTGCCTGCAGCACGTTTTCGCAAGGTCACAACGAGCAAGTAACTGTCATCGCACCGTACCAACCGATTTTGATGGGGCAAGCGTACAAAATCAATGTTAGTCCGCAAACCATTGATAGTGCTTTAATTCCGAGAGAGGCACGTTTCGATATTTTCAGTCGAAAAGTTCCAACAACTTTTGGCATCGACAATATCCGTCCTGCAAGGGTTGCAGGCGAACCGATCAGCAAACTTTCTCCGCTTTATGTTCGTGCAGGTGGCGGAAATTACGGAACAGCCTACGGCGAATTATTTTTCGGAAGTTTGCGTTCTGCCAAATGGAATTATGGTACGCATCTCAAACATCGCTCATCGCAAGGCAAATTCAAAGATCACGAAGTGCCGTATGATAATTCGGAAAACTACGCACGAATTTTTGGCGATTATTATGCTAAAAAAGTTTTGCTTTCTGCGGATTTTTATTACGATAGGAAACGAGTTTCTGCGTATGGAGCGTTGCCTCTATTTTTAGATTCGAATTCAAATTTTATTGATGATAAACTTTACAAACGAGTTTATCAAAATATTGGTGGAAACATCGGATTTTCGGATAATAATACCGAGTTAAGCGGTTGGAAATACAGCGGAAATTTGGCGATGAATTGGTTCCAATCTGCGCCAAGCATAGATGAATTTTCATTGGCATTTGACGGAAATATCCATCAAACATTCGATTTTGGTCATTATATTTTTAATCAAACCGTTGTTGGACTTGATGTTTCGGTAGACTTGGATGGATTGAATGATGTTCTCTCACACAGAACGAGTGCCGATGATCCGGGATTTACCGGAAATAAAAATATGAAAATGTTTAAATTTCATCCTTATGGAAAATTACGTTTTTCGGGACACGATTTTTCGTTAGGTTTAAGAGTTAATATATTTGATGAACCCGGAGATACCAATTTTATTAACGATTTGCCGGTGTTTCCGGATAAAAAAATCAGGTTAAAAACAGCCGCTCAATTTGTACCGACTGTTCAACTAAAATTCAACTTAATTGATAATTTATTGGCTATTGAATTTGGAATGGACGGTAATGTGGAGTATCTAACCACAAGAAAAATTGCCAAACGTAATCTGTTTTTAAGCCCATCCTTTTTTCCTTACGACATCTACACAACCGCTCCATTATACAGGGCAGAATTATATCGCGAATACTATTTAGGCTTGAACACCATGTTGA
>WRKV01000045.1 GCA_009777915.1 Bacteroidales bacterium
AAAAAAATCTAACCATTTCATGGCTTCAGACCGTGCTTTGGAATTCGTTCTTTTCCCAATCAATGCAGGCAACATCACATTTTCGATTGCCGAAAATTCGGGAAGTAAATGATGAAACTGAAACACAAATCCTAAGTTACGGTTACGGAAATTTGCCAATTTTTTGTTCGACAATACAAACGGATTCTCTCCGCAAATCCGCACCAGCCCTGCTGTTGGCGTGTCCAATGTTCCGGCGATTTGCAACAAGGTTGTCTTGCCTGCTCCCGATGGTCCGACAATCGAAACTACTTCGCTTTTCGAGATTTGTAAATTTACATCCGACAACACCGTCAAATGTCCAAATCGTTTATTTAAATTTTCAACGTCAATCATAACTATCCAAAGTGTTTGACAAAGATAGGTTTTTTTTTTGAAACAACCAAATTTTTCAAATATTTTTTTATTCCATTTTTTTTTCGTACCTTTGCATGCAAAAAAATAGTCCCAAAATCAAAAAAAAATAAAATCATGCTAAACAAATTTAAATTTACCAAAGACGTTTCAGACGTTTTGAACAATTGTAAAGGGGTTACCATTCCTAAAACGAAACTCGACATCGTTAATTTGGCACTTGGAGGTCCGAGCTCCAACAGTTTTAATGTAGACTACGAAGTGAACGGCAAACCGTATATCGAGGCAACTGTTGTCCGTTGTAAAAACGGTGCTGCGGTGAACTATACCGAAGACTATATGCGTCGCAGAGACCCTGATTGTCTGATCGTTGCTGATGACCTGCCGACAGATAAACCGAGATTTGAAAACCAGTTCAAACAACCGTTCGAGCCTTTGAGAGAGGATACTTTCAAGTGGTTGAAAGAGCAAGAACTTATCCTTGTTCCGTTTTTGGCAGGTGGAAAAAAGTTTGGTTATGAAGCTATTTTGGTTGCTCCCAGAAATGCCGGATTTTTTGCTTGCGGACTTGCGGATTTGCAGTATTTTGTGAATATCGATGAATATCAAGGCGAATTTACTCCGAAATTGGTGATTTTCTTGGCTCCAACTTACAGACATACCCATTTCAACGGAAAACAAGTTGTTGTACACAGCCGTTTGCCGGAGGTTTACGAAATGTTTTCCTACAATTTGTATCCGGGTCCGAGTGCGAAAAAAGGCGTTTACGGATTTTTGTTGGATGTTGGCGAACGCGAAGGTTGGGTTACGGCTCACGCATCGGCGGTTAAAGTGGTTACACCTTACGAAAACGAAATTGTGATTATGCACGAAGGAGCTTCGGGTGGTGGAAAAAGTGAAATGGGCGAAAATATTCACCGTGAAGCAGACGGAAAAATTCTTTTGGGACGAAATCTCGAAACCGAAGAAAAATTCTTTATAGATATTGATGATCCTTGCGAGTTGCACCCGATTGCGGACGATATGGCATTGTGTCATCCCAAAATTCAAAACGATAGCGGAAAATTAGTGATAACGGATGCCGAACAAGGTTGGTTTTTACGTTTGAATCACATCAAACATTACGGAACAGAGCCTCACACCGAACGTGCAACGATTCATCCGAAAGAACCGTTGGTGTTTATCAACATTCAAGGTACTCCCGGTTCGACATGTTTGATTTGGGAACACACGATTGATTCTGATGGAAAACCTTGTCCGAATCCACGCACCATTATGCCACGTCGACAAGTAACGAATATCATCAACGAACCTGCCGAAATTGATATCAGAAGTTTTGGAGTTCGTACGCCTCCTTGTACGGCTCAATTGCCGACTTACGGCATTGTCGGAATGATTCATATTTTGCCTCCTGCATTGGCTTGGTTGTGGCGTTTGACGGCTCCGAGAGGAGACAAAAATCCAAGTATCGTGGATACGGAAGGCATGACCAGCGAAGGTATCGGTTCGTATGACCCATTCTTGACCGGAAAACGTGTTACTCAGGCGAATTTGTTGCTTGAACAGTTTGTAAACTCGCCAAACACACGCTATGTGTTGATTCCGAATCAGCATATTGGTGCTTATCGAGTTGGATTTATGCCACAGTGGATTTTCCGCGAATACATTGCTCGTCGTGGTAGTGCACAATTCAAATTAGACCATTTGGTGCCGGCACGTTTGCCGATTTTGGGATACAGTTTGGATAGTCTGAAACTTGACGGACAATACGTAGCAAAAGCGTTCTTACAACCGGAAACACAAGCCGAAATTGGTTTGGAAGGTTACGATAAAGGTGCAAAAACGTTGATGAATTTCTTTAAGCAAGAACTCGAAAAATTCAACACTCCGGAGTTACATCCTTTGGGCAAACAAATTATTGAATGCTGTATGAACGATGGAAATTTGGACGATTACATCAAATTGATTCCGATGAAATACTAATTCGTCAAATCAAACGCAAACAACAAATCTTGATCTCTCACAAATAGCTTGCCATCGGCGATAACCGGATGTGCCCAGACCATATTATCCATGGTTCTGATGCTTGTGCGTTCGGGAAATTCCATAGTGCCAAATTCCTGCCACCCTTGCGGAGATGCAGCCACGATACCCATCAAACCTCTGCGTTCTTCGAGCAGTAACAAACGATCGTTTACAGCGAGTATCGCACCTTTGCCGACATCGGTTGCACCTCTGGCGGTTCTGCCTTTCGTCCAAACCTGTTCGCCTGTTCGCAGGCTTTGGCAGGTCCAGCCCGACTGGTCGGAAAAGCCGTAGATATGACCATCCACCAACACCACTCCACCGTGATGGTTCACCATATTTCTGTTAGCGTAATTGATGCGAGCAGCAAAACGGTCGCCCTCTTTCGTGATTTCAATTGCAGCACATCCGGCGTTGTAGCCCGATGTTACATAGACCACGTTGTTTGTGTAGATAGGCGTAGGCACGACGGCAGTTCTGTAGCCCGGCACATCCACCTTCCATAGCACTTTTCCATCGATCGCCGATACTCCCGCAACGCCTTTCGCTGCCTGCTGAATATACTGTCTCACTCCATGAATTTCTACAACAATCGGAGAAGAATAGCCTGCCTGATCCGTCCATTCGCTCGACACCCACACGGTAGCACCTGTGTTTTTGTTGAGGGCAACCATCGTGCCCCGACGACTACTGCCCGGCGTAGCAATCACAAGGTCGCCATCCACCAACGGGCTTTCGCTATAGCCCCACTGCGACATGACTTTTCCACCAAAATCTTTTGCTAAATCTTTCTGCCAAATTTCCTTGCCGTCATCTGCCGAAATGCAGTGTATTTGCCCCGCTCCTCGAATGAGGTACAACTTGCCATCATCAAATGCTATCGTACCACGAGGACCATCACCACGGTTTTGGGTGTAGTGCCTGCCGAGGTTTTGTCGCCATTTCAGGCTACCTGTCTCCGTATCCAAAGCGAACGCAAAGTCCTGACCATTGGCTGCACCCGACATATAGAGGGTTGTCCCAACGATGATGGGCGATGAATAGCCCGATCCGGCATCTCTGAATGTCCATGCGAGAGAGGGTTTCTCCTGCGACCAATCTAAATTGAGGTTAGGGTCTGTTACGATGTTTTTGCGGTTGGTGCCGCGCCATTCCTGCCAATCAACCGTTTGGTCGGTAACCAATGTGGCCATATTCCAATTCTGAGACCAGCCTTGTGCCTGTATCTCCTTTGCACCAAAGATTTGTCCGTTGATGTACAGCAACCACGTGCCAAACGTAATAACCACCGCTCCGATTACAATAGCAATCGAAAGCAGAATTTTCTTTTTGTTTTTCATAGTATCGATGTTTTATTGATTTGCCCGCACGCTGTACGCCATCAAGGTGTTTCCATGACGAATGTACAAAACGCCGTTGTAAATGACCGGATGTGCCCAATGTTGATCTGTTCCTAAAGTTACTTCAAAACTGCTAACCAAATCAAATTTTTCGGGAGTAGGTCTGATCAAATTCATCGTACCTCTTTCCGCATAAACATATAACATACCATCAGCGAAAATGGTTGGACTTTGTGGAAACATGGCTTCACGCCATTTATATTCGCCCGTATTCCAATCCATACAGTAATAGGCTCGGTTTTGATGTCCTGAGGTGTAAACATAATTGTCTACTTTTACAGCACCACCCATTTGGTTGTCGGCATCGTTTTTCCAAAGTTCTTCCACTGCTCTTCCGCCGTTTGTCAGGCGAAGTAATCGTGAGCCACCGCGATATCCGGTCGTTACGAAAATCTTACCATCGCTGTAAATCGGCGTGTTCGGATTGATGTTATTTTCACTTGGTATCACGTGCGACCAAAGCAATTCTCCTGTTTCGGAATGATAGGCAACAAGTTGATTGTTTTGTGGTGCTCCTCGTCCGCCTCCCGGCAATGCTCCTGCCCAAGTAACGACCATTGGCACAGCGTATCCGCCGACAAACAACGGCGAACAATACGACGATTGTAAACCGGTTCCTTCTGTTGACCATATCGTTGCTCCGGTATTTTTGTTCAATGCCATCATGTTATGTGTAGGACCTCCTGGAGTGATAAAAATTTTATCACCTACAATCAGCGGTGTTTCGGTAACGCCCCACATCACTTGTCTGCCACCGAATTCGCTAAACAAATCTTTAGTCCAAATCGGATTGAGAGTATTCTCGTCCAAACAGAACAATTCTCCCAAAGCCGTGTAGATGTAGAGTTTTCCTTCGCTAATGTTCACTTGAGAACGTGCTCCGTGGAATCGGTTTCCGGTCAATTCATTTCCCACATGCTTTTTAGTGAGTAATTTTCCGTTCAAGTCTAACACGAAAAGATTAAGTTTTTCTTCGTCAAGTCCTGTGGCATAAATTTTTCCATTGGAGATGGTGATTGATGTCCAGCCATCGCCCAAACCGTCGAAATGCCATAATAATTCAGGACCATTTTCGGGCCAAGATTTTAGCAGATTTGTTTCGTTGAAAATTCCTGTACGATCGTTTCGCCATTCAATGGCAGGATTTTGTGCCGACAATAAATATGTGGCAGAGATTAGGGTTAAAAAAAGTGTTTTTTTCATGGTGATTATTGTTTTAAAATTTTTTTCCTTGCAAAGATACAAAAAAAAATTGACTTTAACAATTTTCAGGTTAAAAAAAGTTTGAAATGTTATGATGAAAAACGTTGTAAAGACGGATAATTATCGTCTCTATATTAATTTACAACAACCCCCGAATAATATCATCGGTAGAAATTCCTTCGGCTTCGGCTTTGTAGTTTTTGACCAAACGGTGACGTAAAACCTGCAATGCTACTGCGTGAACGTCCTCAATGTCGGGCGAAAATTTTCCGTTCAATGCTGCATGACATTTTGCTCCAACAATCAGATTTTGCGAGGCTCTCGGACCTGCACCCCAAAGTAGATATTGCGTGGCAATGGACTTGGCTTGTGACGTATTCGGTCGTGAACCGGACACAATTTTTACGGCTTCATTCAACACATTATCCGGAACGGGCAATGCTCTTACCAATCCTTGAAACACCTCTATATCCGCAGAGTTCATCACTTTTGAAAGCGATGGAATTTGGTCGGTTGTAGTTTGTTTTACAATATCTAATTCTTGTTCGAACGTTGGATAATCCAACATAATGTTGAACATAAATCGGTCTAACTGAGCCTCTGGTAGGGGATAGGTGCCTTCTTGTTCAATCGGATTTTGTGTGGCTAACACAAAAAACGGCTGAGGTAATTTGTAGGTTTCTCCGGCAACAGTTACTGCTTTTTCTTGCATAGCTTCAAGCAGTGCAGCCTGTGTCTTTGGCGGGGTTCGGTTGATTTCGTCTGCCAAAATAATGTTGGCAAAAACAGGTCCTTTGATGAATCTAAAACTTCGATCCTGTCCTAAAATTTCCGAACCTAAAATATCTGAAGGCATCAAGTCGGGTGTAAATTGAATTCGACTGTATTGCAAGTCTAACGCTTGCGACAGCGTGTTAATCAACAAGGTTTTTGCCAATCCCGGAACACCGATTAGTAAAGCGTGTCCGCGACTAAAAACCGTAATGAGCAAGTCTTTCACCACTTGATCTTGACCAATGATAACTTTTCCGATTTCATTTCGGAGTTGGAGATATTTTTGATTGAGTTCTTGTATTTGTTCAGGCGTGTGCATATTATTGTCCCCAATTATAGTTAAACGTACATTCTTTTGCTTTGGAATTCAGACGAACATATTGCGTTCTTAGGCGTTGATTAAGCCATTCCGACATTCGTGTTTGTCGAGCTTCCATCATTGCCATATTGAAAATTTTATCGTAATCCTGTTCCAAATTTGCTTGATGTGGTGCAATTCGGTTGTCTAATTTGAGAATACGAACAGCTTGTTCGTTATCTTCCGTTGTGAAAAATGCTGCATTCGAAATTTGTCCTTCCTCAAAATTATCAATGATAAAAAAGATGGTCGGATCCATTTCTTCTGCTGTTACACGGGCATTTCCGCTATACGGACCGGTGTATAAACCGCCAACTCGTCCACTCGGATCTTCCGAAAAAAGTTCGGCGGCTTGTTGAAATGTATGAACCGAATCGCGAATTAATTTTGCAACGCTATCTAAAAATTGCTGTGTCTGGGCTAAATCCTCAACATTGGGTTTTGGTTTTAGCAAAATATGACGTACATTCGCATTCTCGCCTTGACGCTCGATGAGCTGTATGATGTGAAAACCAAACGGTGTTTCGATAATCGGCGAAATCTCTCCATCTTTGAGTGAAAAGGCGGTTGCCTCAAATTCGGCGTGCATATCTCCTCGTCCGAACATTCCTAATTCGCCGCCATTTCTACTCGACGGACATTCGGAAAACATGGTTGCAAGTGTCGCAAAACGTTCGCCTTGCAAAATTCGATTCCGAAATCCGGAAAGTCTGTTTCGAACGGCATCTTTCTCTTCTTTACTGATAACAGGCTTTTTGATGATTTGATAAATCTCAAACTCGGTCGGAATAAGTGGAATACTGTCGGGATGCATACCATTGAAAAATCGTCGAACTTCACTTGGTGTTACGCGAACATCCTCGGTGATTTGAGATTCCATTTGATTGGAAACCATTTGCGAACGAATCATATCGCGAAACTCCTCTTTGATGGCAATAATCGGCTTGTTGTAAAACTCTTCAAGTTTTTCTCTCGAACCAATTTGTTGAACAAAATAACGAATTCGTCTGTCGAGATTCGCCTCCACCTCCGAATCGGGAATGGTAATACTGTCCAATTCCGCTTGATGCTCGAAAAGTTTGCTAATCATCAACTGTTCCAAAATTTGACAATAGGACGATTCGTCAACAAACTCACCCTGCACTCTCATCTGGCTGATTTGAGCCTCAACATCGGAATGTTTAACTATTTTGTTTCCAATAATTGCAACCACCTGGTCAATCATGATTCTGTCTTGTGCAAATAGTGTTGAACACAAAAACAGACCTATAAAAATCAACTTTATTTTCATTCGTATTTTAGTAAATTTCAAACCAATTTCGTTCTTGTCCTTCTACCATCACTTCATTTCGCAAATTCTCTATCAATTGAACTTTGCGATTATTCAAAATGATATTTCGGATTTTTTCATGTTCAAATTCAATGGGAGAATAATCTCCCCTAAGGCTAAATTCCACAATGTTTACATAATAGATATAATCGTCATCGGGAACTTCAAATTTTGAATGTCTTCTCAAAAAATCTTCTTGAGGATAAGCATCAATTGGAATCTCTTTCAATAAGTCGTTGAAATAAATCCAATGGTCGCTATCCAAATAAAAATTAGTTGAATTTTTTTGAGAAAGTTCCGAAAGTTTCAACCAGTCTTCGCCTGTCAAATTTTGAGAAAAAATCAGTTCTGCGATCGTTTGATTTTCTTTAATTCTTGCTTGAATATCCCTGTCTCTGCTGTTTTTGGGAAGGTTTTCCAATTTTACAAAACGCACTCGCACGACATTATTTCTCAACAAAAACATTTGCTTGTTTTCTTCGTAATAATTTTCGAGATCGCTTTCCGAAATAACGGTGTCTACGGCTTGTTCGATCAGTGCATTTTGATAAGCAAAAATAATCAATGAATTTCGATAATTTTCAATTTCCTGTTCAAATATCTTTTGATGTTCGGGGAGATTTCTCTTTGCTTTTTGGATCAATAATTTTTGCTGAATCCAATTGTGGATATAGGCTTGAATGGCTTCAAGACTATCCGTTTGCAGTGTTCCGGGTGGAACGATGCCTTCCAACTCGGAAAGATACAGGTATTCGTCCATCACTCTGGCAACGACTTCTCCATCCGGCTTGGGTTTGCAAGCGACTAACAAAGTCAGTAGTCCGACAATAATCACAAATTTCTGCATAATGTTTATCTTTTAATTAGACTTTCAAACTCATTTTGGTTCACGTGAACCGGATATTTTTTTTTCAATTCATCAACCCATTGCTGTTCCAAAAAATCTTGATATTGTCCGACGATGGTGCCTCTGATTTCTTCCAACGATTTACACGTTGACGGATAGTGATTGTAAATGTAAACAAAACCTTTTTCGAATCCTCCTGTTGCTACGTCGGGCGACAGTCCGGGGCGTGTCCAATCCACACGATCAGCGATTTTATTTTGACCGGGTTCATAAACATTTATCGTTACGGAAATATGTTTAGGATCAAAATTTCGATTGGCTTGCTCAATGATTTGTTCGGCAGAATGGCGTCTTCGGTATGAGCCTTCCAAAAATTTACGCACATCGTTGGTGTTGATATATCGCACATCATATCTGAAAGTGAGTGCTTGAATCCGTGCAGGCCACATGAAACAATGCTTTTGAGATTCGTAGTATTCATACAAACCTACCGTGTCTTCATTGGATTTTTTCCATATTCGCAAATCGGTTATTTCAAACGCTAACACATCATTTCGATACGTTTCGAAATCAAGATTAAATTGCGGGTGTTTTTTTCCAATGTTTTGTTCCTCGTTAAGAACAAGCAAATCGTCAATATAGCGACGATAATTTCGTTCGATGAACGCCATGAAATCCTCTTGTTCAAAATTGTAGTTGGTTTGATTATCCTCGATAAGACGTCCGAAATCTGCATACGTGGCGATTATGGATCCGACTTTGACTAAAGCTGAATCCGAATAGTTATCGCGTTCATACTCCCAAAAACCCATGATTTCCATTGAATCCAATTGACTTGCAAAATTTTTCAATGCACCGCCGATTTCTACAACCGGATAATCTTTTCTAAGTGAATTTACAAACGATTGTCTAATCAAGTCCGCACGAGGATCACGTTGGAGTCGAAACAGCAACTCGGAGCGTACTTCTTGATAATCGGCAACATCGCCCAAACTGTGTATGATAACGATATGGTAACCATCTCGAGTGCGAAACGGACGAGCCACTACTTCGAGAGGCATTTTGTAGAGTTGTGCAATAAACGCCGGATCGGCACGTGTAACGTTGAATTCAGCCATTCGTCCGCCTCTCATACCGGACGTTCTGTCGTCCGAATATTGGCGAGCAAGTTCTTCAAATGACTTGGTACCACTCGTGATGAGATAGTAAAGCGAATCTGCTTTCAGTCTAATGGTTTCTGCTTGATCTTCGTCAGAAATGTTAAGAAAAATCTGCGAAGCATTGATTCGTCCCAAGGTAGGTTGACGATCCAAAATCTGAACAATGTGAAAACCGATCTCGGTTCGCAATGGCGTACTGAAATCTCCGACTCTGGCATTAAATGCAAAATTTTCAATGCTGTAAGGCATGGAAAGTGCACTGAAATAACGTAGATCGCTGGAACTGATTCGTCTTTCTTGACGAGAACCAAGTGCAACAAGTTCCGACTTTTCCGACTCTTCCTTAGCCACCTTGTCAAAATCTTCTCCTCTCACCAACCGCTCTCTGATACGCAGTGCGGTCCGGTACGCATTCAGCGAATCCTGTGGTCGAGAAAAAGGCGGACAACGTACCATGATTTGACGAGCATGAACGTCTTGTAGCGAATAGTTGTGAATATCTCGCAACATTTTTTCCAAGAAATTCAAATCGGTCAAATAAGGCTGTGCCAACTGACTGGCGTAGTTGTTCAACTCCCTTTGAAGGTGTGGCAATTGCTCCAAATTCAAATCAACCGCCTCTTGTACTTTGAGTTTGTAAGTAATCAGCAAATCCAAATACTCACGCAGAGATTGTTCGCTGAAAGTCGGATTAAGTATATTTTTTTTGTACAAACGAACAAAGTCTTCTTGACTGACTTTTTGATTGCCAACAGTAAGGAGTTGCCCGAAAACACTCAGATTCCATAGCAATACGACGATAAAAATGCAAAATCGATTCATGTAAAATTAAAGATATATCCTACAAAGATACGCAAAATTTATGAATTTACCAAACAAAACAAAAAAAAATTATTATTTTGCATATGTTTTTTTATGTCAAAAAAAAATCGTATCTTTGCAGATTATTAAAAAATTATTGTTATGACAGAAGTTATCAAAACATCGCTTAGAGATTCTGCGTTTGCCCGTTGGGTCGCTCTTCTCCTCATTTCTGCAACCATGTTTTTTGCATACATGTTTGTGGATATTTTGGCACCAATTGCCACGGTTCTTGAAATAAATTTGAGTTGGTCGCCGGACACGTTCGGCACGGTTGCCGGTTCGGAATTTATTTTGAACATTTTGGGATTCCTGATTATTGCAGGAATTATTTTGGATAAAATCGGCGTTAGAAATTCCGCTTTAGTTGCCGGAAGTTTAATGTTGATTGGATCGGCAATTAAATTCTATGGTGTGTCGGACGCCTTTAACAACGGCGGTTTCGGATATTCGTTTCTGAGTTCGTTTTGGACCGCATTTCCGGCTTCCGCAAAAATGGCTTGCATTGGTTTTGCCATTTTTGGCTGCGGAGTTGAAATGGCGGGAATTACAGTATCCAAAGCGATTGTAAAATGGTTCAAAGGAAAAGAATTGGCATTAGCCATGGGTTTGGAAATGTCGATTGCACGTTTGGGCGTGGCAACCGTCATGGTTATGTCGCCGAAATGGGCGGAATCAGGCGGAGTTTCGATGAGTGTAGGAATTGGAGCATTACTTTTACTCATCGGATTTTTGACATTTTGCACGTATTTTCTCATGGATTTACGTCTTGATAAACAAGAAAAAATTACCGAAAAACCTGAGGACGAATTTAAGTTTGCAGATTTGAAACAAATTTTTACTTCGAAAGTATTTTTGATTACGGCAGGATTATGCGTTCTGTTTTATGCGTCCATATTCCCTTTCCAGAAATTTGCGGTAGGTATGTTAGACAGCCGTTTGGACAGTTCTCCGATGTTACCGAATGAATTATTTGCGTTGTTCCCGATTGGTGCCATGATCTTAACACCGCTTTTGGGATTTTTCTTGGATTTCAAAGGAAAAGGTGCAACGATGTTGATTTGCGGTGCGTTTTTGATGATGATTTGTCACACGATTTTTGCTTTAACGCCTGATGCGAGTTTCACGTTCCCCGTGGCGTTATCGGCGATTATTTTGCTCGGCGTTTCGTTCTCGTTAGTGCCTGCATCGCTTTGGCCCTCAGTTCCGAAATTGGTAGACGAAAAAGTGTTGGGTTCCGCGTATGCTGTGATTTTTTGGATTCAAAACATTGGTTTGATGTTGGTGCCTATGTTGATTGGTTATGCGTTGAAAATTACGAATGTCGGCGTGAATATCGCAGAGGGCGATAAGTACAATTATACCGTTCCGATGTTGATTTTCGCAAGTTTCGGCGTGTTGGCATTGTTGTTGGGAATTTGGCTCAAACGTGAGGATCAAAAGCATAAGTACGGTCTCGAACTTCCCAATAAAAAGAAATAAATGCAGAATTTTGTCGCGATATTAGCCGGCGGAAAAGGCTCGCGAATGGAGACTTCTCAGCCTAAGCAATTCGAAATGCTCAATGGAAAAACGGTTCTCGAACATAGCATAGATACGTTTGAAAAACATCAAGATATTCATGGTATTTTCGTTGTGGTTCATCACGATTTTGTTGAAAATACAAGGCGATTATTGAATATCAACAATCGTCCGAAAATCAAGGAAATCGTTGTTGGTGGAGAGAAACGAGCAGATTCGAGTTATCAGGCGATTTTAGCGATTGAAAAATTTTGTTACGATCAACAATTTATCAACAATCCGCAAATGTCCGTTAATGTGCTGATTCACGATGCTGCACGTCCGTTTGTGAGTGGAGATATCATCACACGAACGCTTGATGCTTTGCAAGATAATCACGCTGTAAGCGTTGCAATTCCTGCAACAGACACGATTTATATTTGCAACGATGAACATAAAATCGTCTCATCGCCCAATCGCCAAATGGTGTATCACGCTCAAACACCGCAAGCTGCACGATTGCCGATTTTCAAACAAGCCTTTGATTTGGCAAGAGAAACGTTTCAAAATGATGCTACCGATGATGTCAATGTGATTCTAAACCACTTACCCGGAGAGGAAATTCACATTGTTCTCGGGGATATCGCCAATAAAAAAATTACATTTCAAGCCGATTTGACGGCGTAAAAACGGAAATTAAGGTAAAAAACAGTAGAAAAATCAGAAAAATTTGGCAAATTCAAAAAAAAGTCGTATCTTTGCACTCCAAATTTGAAAAAGAAGTAAAAAAATTACAGAATATGAAAGCAGAAATCCATCCAAAAGATTACAGATTAGTTGTATTCAAAGATATGTCGAACGAGTACGCATTCTTGGGAAAATCCACTGTTACAACCAAAGAAACCATCAAATGGGAAGACGGAAACGAATACCCATTGGTGAAACTTGAGATTTCAAGTGCATCGCATCCGTTCTTTACCGGAAAAGTGAAACTTGTGGACACCGCAGGTCGTGTGGACAAGTTTATGAGCAAATACAAAAAATATGCGACCGAGAAAAAATAATTTTCGAACGTAAATTATCTTATCGAAAGTGGACTTTTTCAATTGAAGGAGTCCATTTTTTATTTGAATAATTTCCGTTCGTTCCACCAAACGATTGTTGCAAAGAAAATAAGGAAACCCGCAGCAATAAAGCGATTCAGCCAAACATGAGAAAAATCCAATGCGTAGTGGTGAACGAAAAACAAGACTAATGCAAGACTTGTGTAAAGAGCCAAAGCCTTGACAGGGTAAGGGATTGGGAAATGTTTTTGTCCTAAGAAATAAGAAATAACGACAATGGTGATATAGCAAATCAATGTTGCCCAAGCTGCACCGACATAGCCGAAAACCGGCACTAACAGGACGTTTAGCGAGATTGTAACGATTGCTCCTATCGTAGAAATATAGGCACCGAATTTCGTTTGGTCTGTAATTTTATACCATACGGAAAGGTTGTAATACACGCCCAACAATAAATTTGCCATCAATAGAATCGGTACAATCACGGCACCTTCGCGGAAATTTTTTCCTATAATCAACATGATGTCGTTTAGAAACAACGTGCAGAACAAAAATATCATCAAACACGCCAACACAAAATAACGCATCACTTTGGCGTAAATCTCCGGTGCATGGCGGTTTTCGGCTTGTTTGAAAAAGAACGGTTCGGCTGCAAATCGAAACGCTTGAATAAACAAGGTCATCAAAATCGCCACTTTGTAACACGCTCCGTAAATCCCTACTTGTGCCATTGCCGTAGACGAATCCGAAATCAAAAATTTCATAAAAATACGGTCAAACGTTTCGTTCACGATGCCTGCCATACCCCAAATCATTACAGGAACTGCATAAATCAGCATATTTTTTGCTAATTTTTGGTCGAAATTAAAACGAATTTTCAAAAATTCCGGAAGTAAAAGTAAGGTCGTTAAAGTTGTTGCCAAAAGATTCGAAATAAAAATATAACCAACACCGATTTTAGGATTGTAAACGAATTGCAAAATCGAATCGGGATTATTTTTCAAAACGAACGGACACCAAATCAAGAAAAACAAGTTGAATCCTATGTTTGTTGCGATGAATACGGTTTTCAGAAACGCAAAACGAATCGGTCGTTCTTGATTTCTGAGCGATGCAAATGGAATGATGCAAATGGCGTCAAGTGCAAGTATCGCCGCAAACCAAACAATATACTCCGAATGATTGGCATATCCGATGGCTGATGCTAAATGGTTTCGAAACAGGAAAGCCAAGCCAAACAAGGCAATCGACGAGGTCAGCAACATTGAAACTGCTGTACTGAAAACATTTGGATTATTTTTTTCTTTCGACACGAAACGGAAAAATGCGGTTTCCATACCGTAAGTTACAATCACCATAAAGAGAGCCACCCATGCGTAAAGTTCAGTATACACGCCGAATTCAGAAGGAACGAACAATCGGGTATAAAGCGGCACCAACAAATAATTGAGCAATCGCCCAACGATGGTTGGTAAGCCGTAAATGGCTGTTTGTCCGATTAAACTACGAATTCCCATTTTTTATTCTTGATAAATTTGTGCCAAAACAGTTTGTCCGACGATACGTAAAGTGTTCTTATCAATGACCGACAAATCGTCGGAAACCGTGTGCCAATGCGGGAAAAAACCTGTTCCTGTTTGTCTGTCGTAGTGAATGATATTGATCATCGGAATGCGAGCAAGTTTGTTCACATAGTAATGATCATCTAAAATTTCGCCACCACGTTCATTGACAAAAGCATATCCGAAACCCAGTGTTTGTGCGGTTTTCCAAACTTTGTTCACGATATCTGAAGCAAAATGCATCGAAATTAATTCTTTTGCAAATCGTGGATTTGCAGCACCAACCATATCCAACAAAATTCCGTAATTGGCTCTGTAATTGGGCTTGTGGGGATTTTGCGACCAATACTGTGCACCTAAAGCCCATGTATCGGGATTTCGTTTGGCTGAAACATCAGCAAATTCAGGTGTTCCGTAATCTTCCAAATCAAAGAAAACGATATCAATTCCAACGTTTGGTCTGTTAATAGATAATTGTCGTGCGATTTCCAAAAGCACACCAACACCGCTTGCACCGTCGTTTGCACCCGGAACAGGTTTTTCCCAATTATCGGGATTTGGGTCGTGGTCGGCATTTGGACGAGAGTCCCAATGGGCTCCGAGCAAAATTCGCGATTGTTTTTCGGGATAAAACGAGGCAATGATATTTTTTCCGTGTCGAGTTTGACCGTTCCAAATCCGTGCAGAAAACGGTTGTACAATGACGACATCGGCAAACGCTGAAATCGTTTGTTCGAGCCATTTTGCGGTTTGTTCGTGTGCTTTTGTTCCGGGAACTCTCGGTCCAAACGAAAGTTGTTTGGCAACAAAAAAATATGCCGAATCCGCATCAAAATCCGGTAAGGAAATTATAGTTTCGTAGATCGGATTTACTTCAGAATTTTCGGAGTTCCGCATTCCGCAGGATATTCCGGCGAACAGGAAAACAATGCTCAAAAGATATTGAAAAGGTTTCATTTGACAAAGATACGAAAAAAAAACGAAATGCGGAGCATTTTGTTTTTTTTTATTTACTATTTTTTTGCCGTCATGTCGAGCGGAGCACGCAATGGCGAAGTCGAGACATCTCCCGGCTATTGACCGTTCCCGAATTCACTATTTTTCGCGGAGTTATTAACAATTTGCGAAAGTTTTCAACATTTTAACACTTTTTAACAAAAAAAATATACGAAAATCAGGGGGTCGAGCGTTATATAGATGACGGGATATAAATCTCGAAAAATTATTAACGAAAAACTCGAAAATTATGGAAACAAATGAAATTGCCATTTATCAATCCGATGACTCCGTTCAGTTGGAAGTCCGTATGGAGGAGGAAACCGTTTGGCTTACGCAAACACAGATGGTACAACTTTTTAACAGGGACAAATCGGTTATATCCAGGCACATAAGGAATGTTTTTGAAGAGGGAGAGTTGAGCAAGAATTCAGTTGTTGCAAATTTTGCAACAACTGCTTCCGATGGTAAAACATATATTATGGAGTATTACAATCTTGATGTCATCATATCCGTTGGATATCGCGTGAAATCTAAGCAGGGCACCTATTTCCGACAATGGGCAACTCGCGTTCTAAAAGACTACCTCATCAAAGGTTATGCCGTCAACCAACGCTTTGAACGCTTGGAGGACCGCACACTTGAGAACGAAAAACAAATTGCGTTTTTCGTGAAAGCAGCCCTGCCACCGGTCGAGGGTATCTTTTATGATGGGCAGGTTTTTGATGCTTACGCTTTCGTTTCGGATCTGATAAAGTCGGCAAAAAAATCCATCGTTTTGATTGATAATTATGTTGATGAAAGTGCCTTATTGCTCCTTTCTAAACGGAAAGCAGGTGTAAAGGCAACCCTCTACACCACAACGATTTCCCCACAATTGCAATTAGATTTGCAACGGCATAACGCACAATACCCGCCTGTGACAGTGCATCTTTTCGACCGCTCTCACGACCGTTTTTTGTTGATTGACAACGACACCTACCACATTGGTGCATCGTTGAAAGACCTCGGCAAAAAATGGTTTGCCTTTTCGAAAATCGGGTTGCGACCGCCGGTGTGAATCCGTAGGGGCGAAAATTTTCGACCCCTACAAAAACCTGCATCTACCGCACGCAGCGTAGTACCATCCCGTGACCCTTACCGTAGTAGCTGTCTTGAGGGTTGACGGTGCCATTCGTGTTGATGTACAAGTAACGAGCATTCGTGCCGCTGAGCTGCGTAGACGACCAGTAGTCCGCGTACGCCCCCTGATAGTACAGCAC
>WRKV01000046.1 GCA_009777915.1 Bacteroidales bacterium
CAATCAACTATACGACAAAATTGCTGTAATCATTGAGCAGTCGAGGCAAAATGTGGTCACTGCCGTCAACTTGACTATGGTTTATACCTATTACGAAATTGGTCGCTATATTGTGGAAGACGAGCAACAGGGCGAACAGCGTGCCAAGTACGGAAAATCTGTACTAAAAGAACTTTCCGCAAGATTGGCAAAAGAATTTGGTAAAGGTTTTTCGGAACGAAATCTTGAACAGATGAGATTTTTTTATCAGACCTACTCGAAACAAATTTCGCAGACAGTGTTTGCGGAATTGCAAGAAACTAATAATCAGTCCAATATAATCAGTCCGGCAATGTCTGACCAATTGCCGGAGAAATCCGCAACAGTGTTGCGGAAATTGCCATTTACGCTCTCCTGGTCGCACTATCTTGTTTTGATGAGGGAGGAAAATCCCGATGCACGCCGTTTCTACGAGATTGAGGCAGCAAAGCAACAATGGAGTGTTCGGCAACTTGCCCATCAATGTGCAAGCAGTTTGTATGAACGTTTGGCATTGAGCCGTGATAAAAAGGAAGTGATGCGCCTTGCTAACGAAGGGCAAATTGTTGAGAAACCGAAGGACGTACTCAAAAATCCGCTTGTGTTGAATTTTCTTGAAATGGAAGAAAAATCAACTTACACAGAAACACAGTTGGAAACGGCAATCATAGACAAACTTCAGTTGTTTTTGCTCGAAATGGGCAAAGGTTTCTTGTTTGAGGCAAGGCAAAAACGATTTACCTTTGATGAAGAGCATTTTTATGTTGATTTGGTTCTTTACAACCGCCTTTTGCAGTGTTATGTTCTGATTGACCTAAAGACTAAAAAATTGAAACATCAAGATTTAGGACAAATGCAAATGTATGTGAATTATTTCGATCGGGAAGTTAAATTACCGTCAGAAAATCCGACTATCGGCATATTGCTTTGCAAACAAAAAAATGACAGCGTTGTTGAATTGACCTTGCCCGACAACGCCAATATCTACGCATCGCAATACAGTTTGTATCTGCCCGACAAACAACTGTTGCAGTCCAAACTGACGGAATGGGTGGAGGAGTTTGAGGATCGAGGTTGTTAAACTGAAAACTATTGCCCCTACCGCACCGCCAGCCCCCGATAAACCGATGGCGACATCCCGTACCTCTCCTTAAACGCCCTCTGCAGCGTGCGGGCAGTGCCATAGCCGCTCTCCATAGCGATGGTCGCTATCAGTTCGTCGGTAGTATCTAAAAGGTGTTTGGCTTTTTCAAGGCGAATGTCGTTTTGATAGTCGGACAGGGTTTTGCCGGTGATGGTTTTCACGGCTTCAAAAAGGTAGGTTCGGTTGGTGCCCAGATGTTCGGCGAGTTTGTCGGTGTCGGGTTTGTCTAAGGATTGGTCGTTGAGGAGATGATCGCGTAGGGTGGCGACCAAATTGCGTTGTTTGTCGTCATCGCCGTTTGGTTGTCCCTGTAGAGACGGGGCGTGCCCCGTCTCATAATGACGATCCGGAGGAGACGGGGCACGCCCCGTCTCTACAACACGTTGCAATTCATCCATCACACGGTCATGTTCCTTGATTTGACGGTATAACGCACGATTTTTCTCGGCAATTTTCCGACGACTGTAAACCGTCAGCCCCGCAATCAGCAACAAGGCTACGCAGGCGAGTGCCAGACCGGTATTGATAAGGCGATGCCGACGAACTTTGGCTTGTTGACGTACGGTTTCGAGTTCGGCTTTGTCTAACTCGTAGATGGTTCGGAGTTCATTGAGCTGAATTTGTGAGCGTTGCGTGTTGCGTTCATCACGCCGTTCGATGACTTGAAAGGCCATTTCGGCTGCCTGACGATAAGAACCCATATTGAAAAGCAAACGCGCTTTTTGAAGTTTAAATTCAGGCCAAACATTGTCCAATTCTGTCTGATTTTCAACATATTCTGCCGTCATATTGAGATATTCCAACGCTTTTTTGTAGTTGCCGATTCCATTGTAGTAATCGTAGTAAGCTACTTTTAGCACCATCTCGGACCACGTACCGTCCCATTCGGGTTTATACATCGCCTCTAATCGTCTCAATGCCTGAAGAGCATCGTCGTGCCGGTTCATTTTTGCGTAAATCTCAACCCTGAGAATGTCTACCCAAAATTGGTCTTTCAGTAAATTTAGATCCGGATTATTTTGTTGCAAATGATCGATTTCCTTTTCCAAAAGGTCTGCATAAAGCAGAGCATCTTCGTAGTGTTTCAGATTAACAGATAGCATAACCATCATAGGATAGTTTTGTAGATAAAACTGGTCTCCCATGACGTTTCCCTTCGCTATTTCGATACTCTCTTTGTACATCCGCAACGCCTCTTCGTGTTGATCCATATCATCATACAGTCCCGCAATGGTTTGAATCATCAAAGCCATTAGCCCCTCGTCCTGTATTTCTTTGAGTTCCTCGTAAAGGTCTTCCGCCATTCGCAATGCCGTGATGAAACGTCCCGTCCCCGCATGGCGTACAATGACGTTGTGTACCGTATGCTGTAAATGAACGTACTGTTTATGCTGACGCAAAAAAGGAATGGCTTCATCGGCAATCATAAAAATACTGTCGCTATCAAGCTGAAAAAAGTGATAAATTATCAAATTCAACAAGGCAAAAGTTTCCATTTCGATGTCTTTTTGCCGACGTGATTCGTCAAGTAGCATGTCTACATACGGCTTTGACGCAATTTCATCATCCGCGAGCCGGATAAGCGTATACAAAGCATCCAACTTCTCTGTACCACGCAACTGTGGCAGAATAGCGAGGACACTGTCGGTTTTCTCGGCGTTGGTTTTTTCGTTTGCCGAAAGGGACGTTGTTAGCAAGAGTGCGGATAGGGTGAGGATGGTGAGTTTATTCATTTTTGTTGAAAATTTTTGCAAAGATACGATTTTTTTTGAAAATCCAAAAATTGAAAATGAGGATTAAAATATAAATGATTGATTTTTAGCAAAATTAAAAATTTTTTGCAAGTTTGTTCGAGTTTGGCACGGTTTTTGCATGTGTAAAAGTAGGAGAGATAAAAAAACCTCACTCCAAAAAAAACAAACCTAAATTTAGAAAGGGTCAATGTCATGAAAACACTAACATTAACAATCGGAATCTTAGCACTGTTGCTTAGTTCTTGCAGCAGCACGCAAAGCACAAGCAGAGTTCACGACGATCAGTTCTTTACCCGAACCGATGCCGTAAACCAAAGAGAACAAGAGCGAATCGCTCGCGAAGAAGCCGTTGCTCTTGCAGAGGCAAGATTGAGACAACGTGAGGCTGAAGCCGCCGCACGCCGTCAACAACAACAGCAACAAGCTCAGCAACAGCAACAAAGTCAAGTCTATGCTCCCGACGACTACTATTATGAGGAGCCACAAGTTCAGTCGAACTTTGATATGGACGACTACCACGATTATCAGTACACCGCACGTATTCGCAGATTCTACAGCGGTTGGGCTGTTTCGGGGTATTACAACGACTTTTATACCAACATGTTCTTTTACAACAACAATCCGGCTTATTTCGGAACCAGCATCTATATCGGAGCAAGTTGGTGGTATCCTTACTCTCGTTGGGGATTTTGGTGGCGTCCGACTTGGGTTGTTAGCCCTTCATGGGGCTGGAGTGCCTGCTGGGGCTGTCCTTCGTGGGGCTACGGATCTCCTTGGGGACCCTCTTGGGGATGGGGCTATTCCTCTATGTGGGGACCTTCATGGGGCTACGGATACGGATATTACGGCTATTACCGTCCGTTCCATCGTTGGGATGATTGGTCGTACTACCGTTGGAACTACAACCACTACGACAGAAATACCACACGTTACCGTGATTTCCAACCACGTCCGAGATCAGGTTCATCTTTAGCCGAAAGCGGTGGACGTAATCGTCCGGGTATCGAAGGTGCAATAACCGGTGGCGGTGGTGGAGCTTCCGTCATACGTCCAAGCAGAGGCGATGATTTCGTTAACAACTACGAAAACTCCGTTCTAAACGCAGGTGGCGTGCGTCCAACACGTGCCGGTACTTCCGGAAGTAGTGTAAGCACAGCACCATCGTCAACCGTACCATCAGGTCGCCCCGGTCAAGGAACTCAGGGAACTGTTGAAAGCAATCGTCCAGCTCGCGAAACCGGTCAAGAAGTTTCAACTTTCCCACAAAATCGTCCACAACAAGGTGGTGTGCAAGGTAGCGGTTCCCGTCCGGCTCGCGGAGGAGAAGGGTCATCAACCCAACCTACACGTCCTTCGGGCGGTACCGGAAGTTCAACCGAAACATCTCAACCCAGACGGTATCAACCTGTAACTACCCCATCATCACGCTCAAGCAACGAATTTAGCAGTCCTTCATCACGATCATCGTCAAGCGGAAGTTCCTCATCAGGCTCATCAACTTCATCATCATCGTCAAGACCAAGTTCGTCAGGATCAAGCAGTTCGTCGGGAAGCAGCGTTTCAAGACCAAGTTCAAGCGGAAGTTCATCATCAGGAAGTTCGTCAAGAGGCAGTAGTTCGTCATCGAGCGGAAGTTCGTCCAGAGGCAGTAGTTCATCATCAAGCAGCTCATCAAGACCAAACAGATAATTATGAATGATGAATGATGAATTATGAATGGCTTCGCCCAATCGTAATCATAACACACAAATCAATTCATAATCCATAACCCATAATTCATAATTTATAAATCATAAATCATAAATCAAACAACATGAAAACAATCTTATCAATAACAGCCCTTTCCTTGCTTACAACCCCGTTGTTTGCACAATACTTGGACGCACAATACAAAGACCAATATGCCCTTGCTTTTACGATGCCTTCGTTACAAGGTAATGCTCGCTATGTAAGTATGGGCGGTGCTTTTGGAGCCCTTGGCGGAAATCTTTCCGCATTAAGTACTAATCCGGCAAGTATCGGAATTTATCGCAGTTCGGAGTTTTCGTTTACGCCGTCTGTTACAGTCGGAAGTTCGGCAACCAAACCGCTTGATATTACCAATGCTCGTGTGCGAGACGCCGACCGTATGAATTTCAATATGGGAAATTTCGGATATATTGCCGCATGGGACATCAGTAAATCGCAATCACAAAACGAATGGAAAATGTTGCAATTCGGCATCGGATTAAATCGTTTGGCAGATTTTTGGAATCGTTCAAGTTATACCGGTTTGGTGAATTGGACGTATTTGGACGAATTGACTCGGGAGGCTAATCAGTATGGAAATGTCCCGATAGGAACTATTCGAGGCGTGGCGTGGGATGCGAAACAGATTTATGAAGGCGAAACAGAGTATAATGGCGTCATGTACGAATCGTTTCACAACGATTTGACCGGAGCCTTTATTGATCCGGCAACGGGAGCGTACAGCAGATCCGGTTCGGGTCTCACACAAAATCAGTATACCGAAACAAGCGGTGCTATCAATGAATGGGCGATAAGTTTTGGCGGAAACTATGGTGATGTGTTGTATTTAGGTGCTACTTTGGGTGTTCCGGTCGTGAATTTTCGTCAAAACAGACGTCTTACCGAAAGTGATGCACAAAATAACCATACTTGGTTCAGAGAATGGAAACTTGAAGAAGAGTTGCGTATCAACGGAAACGGTATAAATTTGAAAGTTGGTGCTACGGTTCGTCCTACGGATTTTATGCGTATCGGCGTGGCGATTCACACCCCAACACGCTTTGTTTTGACCGAAAATTTAACCATCAGAGCCGGAGGAGATTATTTTGAGAATGGCAGTTGGAAATCAAGTTCGCATAGAGAGCGTTTGGATCCTTATGAATACAATATCCGCACGCCCATGAAGTTGATTGGTTCACTTGGTTTTGTGATTGGACATCAAGCCCTCATCGGTATTGAATATGAGCATTTGAACTATGGAAAAATGAGAGTTGGCGGTTATGATGCCAGTTCCGACGAGGACAACGATTTTATTGTTGACAATTATGGCAACGGCGGTGTGCTTAGAGTTGGCGGCGAATATCGTTTTGATCCGGTGAGTTTGCGTGCAGGCTATAATTTTATGATGGATCCTTATCATTCAGGAAGTTTAGCCGGCAAAGAGTTTTTCGGACAGAACATTTCTGCGGGTATCGGCTTTGTAGCGGGACTTACAACGATAGATTTAGGGTATGTGTACAGTCTCAGAAACTATCAAATGAAACCGTATCCGGGTATGACATTCAATCAGTATGACGTAACCGGACACCAGTTTTTGCTTACCGTTGGATGGCGTTTTTAGAAAAGCATAAAGCGGGAGCAAGCCCCGCTTTACATTTGGATATTTGGTTTGTTGTTTTGAGAGGGATGCTTGCTATCCCTTTTTTTTTATTTTGGTGGTTATGCCAATAATCGTTTGACCACTTCCGAAATCAAGCGTCCTTCGGCTTTTCCGGAAAGTTGTTTACTTGCAACGCCCATCACTTTTCCCATATCTTTTGCACCTTCGGCACCTGTTTCGGCGATAATTTTTTTGATGATATTTTCGAGTTCGCTTTCGGAGAGTTGTTGAGGCAGGTAGGGTAAAATCGCAGCCACTTCGGCTAATTCTTTTTCGGCTAAATCCGGACGATTTTGTTCTGCAAAAATCCCTGCGGCATCTTTGCGTTGTTTTACCATTTTGGTGATAATTTTCAGGGCAGTTTCGTCGGTAAGTTCTCCATCGCCGCCCTTTGCAGTCTTGGCTTCCAGAAATTCTTTCTTGATACCGCGAAGTGCATCTAATTTAATAGGATCTTTTGCCAGCATAGCGGCTTTGATGTCGTCGGTGATTTGGTCAAAGAGGTTCATGTGTAGAATAATTTTTTGCAAATGTACGAAAAAAAATTGATATTGCCAAAAAAAAAACGAAATGTATAACATTTCGTTTTTTTTTGTTTTACCGATAGAGGGTAGGAATCTTAGCCGAACGAGGGATTGTTTCACAATTGTTTTTATTAAAATTATTTTCAGGAAAACTTGCTTTTAATTCTTTTTTTTTGTAATTTTGCAGAAAAATGGGATTAAATGAATTTTTTGAAACTACGAAATCAATTTTATGAGCAAGGTTGTTTCAATGTAAATCAGGTCTATGCTTGGCAACCTGATTTTGAAAAAACGAATCTCACACGTTGGGTAAAACAGGGTTTACTGATAAAACTGCGTAATTCGTGGTATAGTTTTCCCGAATATCTAAAAACGCCCAATTTTCAGTTTTTGGTTTCCAATAAAATGTATAGTCCATCGTATATCAGTTTACATTCGGCTTTGGCGTTTTACGGCATCATTCCTGAGGCTGTCGTTCAGACAACGGCTGTGAGTTCTTTGAAAAAAACAAATTTTGAAAATGCTTTTGGCTCGTTTTCGTATCAAAAAGTTTTACCTAAACTGATGTTTGGCTATGAGCAAAAGTCGTTTCTAAACAAGCAGAGTTTGTTTTTTGCGACTCCCGAAAAAGCAATTTTAGATTTGCTCTATCTTTATCCGCAATACAACACCGAATCCGAACTCATAGAATTGCGATTTGATGAGGCATTTATGCAAGACGATTTGAATATAGAGCGACTCCATGAATTTACCGAACGATTTCAATCAAAAACCTTGTCAAATCGAGTAAAATTACTTTCGAAAATCTATGCCCTATGATAAACTTAGAACAAATAAAAACGTATTTTTCGCCACAGATTGCAGACCATCCGGCACATCAGAAATACATGATAAAGGAGTATATTTTGTTGATGATTTTAGATTTTTTAGCCACCTCAAAATTCGTAAAAAAAATCACGTTTATTGGAGGTACGAACTTACGTTTGGTCAAAGGTATAGATAGGTTTTCAGAGGATTTAGATTTTGATTGCAAAGATTTTTCTGAGGAGGATTTTTCGGAAATGTCGCAAGCCGTTTTGACCTTTTTGAACCGATCTGGTTTACGAGCCGAAACGAGAGAAAAGTCAAGCGACAAGCGAATTGCATTTGGTTCGAGAATTTATTTTCCTGAATTATTGTTTGATTTGGGGTTGTCTGCATACAAAGAGGAACGATTTTTGATTAAACTTGAAAGTCAGAATCAGGGATTTGATTATACGCCACAAATGGCTAATATCAGTCGTTGCGGATTTTTCTTTTCGTTTCCTGTTCCTCCGGATGATGTGCTTTGTGCGATGAAATTGTCGGCATTGCTTTCACGAGCAAAAGGACGCGATTTTTACGATATGATGTTTCTACTTGCTCAAACCAAGCCGAATTACGATTATCTCGTCCAAAAGCACGATATTCATAATTTAGCAAAACTCAAAACCAAACTAACGGAAATCATCAAAAAAGTAGATTTATCAAGCAAATCCAAAGATTTTGAACATTTACTATTCAACCCTGCAAATAAAGAGAAAATCTTGCATTTTGGCGAATTTATTAAAACATTGAAATAAATGAATTATCTTAACCATTAAAACCGATCTAAAATGAAAAATTCCTTAAAAATAAACCCTGCGGATCATGTGGCGGTGGCGATTGTCCCGTTGAAAAAAGGCACTGTTACTGAGGGTGTTACGTTGTTAGACGATATTGATGCGGGTCATAAATTTGCATTGAAAAACATTTCCGAACATAGCGACGTCATCAAGTACGGAAGTGCTATCGGTCGCTCTACGCAAGCCATTGCTGCCGGTGCATGGGTTCATACCCACAATCTCAAAACCAACCTTCACGATAATCTCGAATACACGTATGAGCCGAATGGCAAGCCTTTGCAAAGTTTCGACAGTGGTATGACCTTTGACGGATACCTGCGAAAAAACGGCGATGCGGGCATTCGCAACGAGTTGTGGATTGTGCCAACCGTAGGCTGTGTCAACGGACAGGCACAACTGATTGTCGACCGTGTGAAAAAAGAATTGGATTGTTCGCATTTGGACGATGTGCGTGTGTGGTCGCATTTGTACGGCTGTTCGCAACTTGGCGAAGATCACGAAAACACTCAAAAAGCATTGGTTGCCGTTACCAAACACCCCAATGCAGCGGGTGTTTTGGTGCTTGGTTTGGGTTGCGAAAACAATCAAATGGAGGATTTTGTCAAGGCACTCGGCAATTATGATACCGCTCGAATCAAAACCCTGATCGCACAAGATGTGGAAGACGAAATTGCGGTTGGATTTGATTTGATGAAAGAACTTTGGCAACACTCGAAAACCGACCAACGTCAACCACTTCCGATGTCAAAACTTAAAATCGGTTTGAAGTGTGGTGGTAGTGACGGATTTTCGGGAATCACCGCAAACCCGCTCACAGGCTTGTTTTCCGATTGGTTGATTGCTCAAGGTGGAAGTACGATTCTCACGGAAGTGCCCGAAATGTTTGGTGCAGAAACGATTTTGATGAATCGCTGTGTGGATAAAAATATATTCGAAAAAACCGTTCATCTCATCAACGATTTCAAAGATTATTTCCGAAAACATGATCAACCGATTTACGAAAATCCTTCGCCCGGCAATAAAAAAGGCGGCATATCTACGCTCGAAGACAAATCTTTGGGATGTACGCAAAAAGGCGGAAATGCCCAAGTGGTCGATGTTTTAGGCTATACAGAGCCGATAAAAATTCATGGATTGAATTTACTTCATTCTCCGGGGAATGATTTGATTGCCGCATCAGCACTGGGTTTTTCGGGATGTCAGATGGTGTTGTTCACCACCGGACGAGGCACACCGTTTGGAAGTTTTGTTCCTACGATGAAAATTTCGTCCAACAGCAAACTCTATCATTTCAAAAACAATTGGATTGATTTCAA
The DNA here is from genome assembly GCA_009777915.1 of Bacteroidales bacterium. Taxonomy (GTDB): domain Bacteria; phylum Bacteroidota; class Bacteroidia; order Bacteroidales; family P3; genus WRKV01. The sequence goes on from WRKV01000046.1 coordinate 9,788, forward strand.
TGCAGGCACTATTTTGGAAAACGAAACCATGACCGAATGTTTGAATCGTTTTGTGAAATTTCTGTTAGAAATTTGTTCGGGAAAACATCTCAAACACGAAGACGCCGGATTCAAAGAAATCGCCATATTCAAGACAGGCGTAACGTTGTAGGGTTGTTATTTAGTTTTGACACGCAACAAAAAGATCAACAAATTCTCTGAGACTTTCTTCATTATTGGAAAATTGTTTTTCCTCCAATTTGATTTGCAAATTCAGGCAGTCGCCGATAAATGATTGGGTTGTTTTTCCGTTTCTCAACAATTCGGAGAAAAGAATTGCTTTATCACCTCTTTTTTTCACGATAGTAAAATCGGTAGATTGATCTTCCGAAGACGGGTCAAAATAAGCAACGACTTCACCGTTAGCATAAACCACCCTTTGGAAATATGGTTTTCTTGCGTCTAAATCCAGCGATGTGCTCGACATTAGATTTCCTACAATAGCCTTGTTTACAGGCTCGTAGCGATGTTCGGTACCTCGTTCATCGAATACCACAAAGTATTGAACATGTTTCGGACGAAACGTGTTGCCTTTGTTTTTTGCCTTACCTTTTTTGTTCACAACAGTGTAACTGACCGAAACCGCAGTTCTCAAACCGATAATTATCGTACTGGGTGCTGTTTCGAAATACTTAATGTTTATAGATCCTTCAACTTTTGTACCATTTTTTTTAATGATATAACCGGGTCGGTTGTAGACGTTTCTTGCCTCTTGTTCTATGACGGATAATCGTTGTGCTTGCGAGAAAGCACCGAAAAACAAGGCTAATGAGAGGATTAATGTTTTTTTTTCCATATTTCGTTCCACAAAGTTACAACTTTTTTTCGAATTGACCAAATTTTCAATAAAAAAAACACGAACCTAAGTTCGTGTTTTTTTTCGTAGCCTTTACAGAGAGTTAATCCTGCGGTAAATGATACCCATTACTCACATGTATACCTTCCGCGGCTCCTACTGTCGTAGCCGGCATAGGGTGAAAATAACGTGGTGGCAATTGTTCTCTACCCGGATGACCTCCGAAGAAGTTCCTAAACATAGCGGTTTGATTGGCTGGTGCAAGGAGATCAGCACCCCAATTAATTAATCCATATCCATCCGTAGAAACAGCTGAACTAAACCATTCACCTTTATCGGCTATAGTACTTCTAAGTTGTTGAAAAGTCAATCCTACATATTGTACTGTATCATATACACGATCTCCGGCAGCATTTGTATCTCCGGCATCAAATATACCATTTCCGTTCACATCTGTGAATAGTGTCATGGCAATATCATCAGGAACGTATATTTCGTAAAGTCCTTTAATCGCCAAATTTTTGGCATCACCTGTTGGGTTCCAGTCGTGTACACCACGCCAACCCGGGAATTTAGCAGGATCCGCAGGATCTGCATTCTGAGTTACTTTGGTTTCGCCATCAATATGAACCAATTTAACCCAAACGTAGTCGGAAATGGTTCTTTCGTTAGGAAGTCCGGCATTAAATGTGTAGTATCCTTGATTTGCGATAGCATCAATCATAGTTCTCAATTCTGCACGAGCTTCTGTTACTATTTCGTGGAATTTACCTCCACGAACCATATCGTGTCTGATAGTACCTTCGCCAATCAATTCCAATGCACGCTCGTTGTAAACTGCATCCAATAAAGCATCGCCGGTAAGGGCACCAATGTTACCTACACCTGCTCTTGCACGGATTTGGTTTACCAAAGCCACCGCACCCGGAGCATCTCCGGTTTGGGCTTTAACCTCAGCCAACATCAACATTACATCCGACATTCTCATAATGGTATAACTCATACCGCTACGACGGAAAAGACCTAATACATTAGGAACTGCTGATCTGTTGAAATCCCATTTGTTAATTGACGGACCACCTCCAACAACACGATTACCCGGACGTAACGGAATCAAGGTTTCAGAACCAGTTGGGGCAAGAATCTGCACAGGAGTAGCAATAGCAACAGCCGTATGTATACCTGTTGGAGTCATACTGAAATCACGACGTTTGTCGGTAGCTTCGTAGGCTTTGTAGAAATAGTTTGGCGGGATACGGATAGCTGCAAACGATTGCGGGTTGTGTCCGTTAAGTGAAGGTTGATTGAAGTTTGCACCTGGACGTCCCATAGAATAAGGATGTTCCATTTCTCCCAAGGTGGCGTCCCATGAACCGTGTGCTTCGAAAAATGATTCCGGACTTAGCATTGGAAAACCACCAGAGCCTCTGGAATTGATAACTTGCCAGTGGTATTGTGCAGGATTGTCTACACCCGGACGCGGATCTTCAGTAATCAAGCGTGCAGTTCCCCTTATGTCCCCATCATTGACTGCTTTATCTAAATACTCTTCAGCAATTCGAAGATAATCCATATAATTGGTCAAACGAACATATTGACATCCGCCAACAGGATCAGGATCGTCCAATTTAACGGTAAATGTTCTTCCGCTGTATAAATCTACAGCTTTAGCATCATTATCCGTACGGATGGTTTGCCAAGAGCCGGCAAAAAGTGCTGCTTTACCAATCAAAGCATTGGCAAACGAGCGAGTCATACGATCGGCATTAAAGCCATTTTGACCTAATCTATACATAGTACCTTCTACTCTTTGAAGTTCGCTGATGACTTTATCGTAGATATCAAAGCGGTTTGTAAGCCTAAAAGTTTCGATAGGTCTGTTGGAATAACCAACCGGCACATCGCCAAAGTGAATAGCCAAATGGAAAGCACCAAGTGCCCACATGGCGATGGCTTCGGCGTATGCATGAACCCAATCCGGATTACCATCTCTATATCCTTGGGTTTTTTCAATAGCCCATGCTATAAGTTCGGCACGTCCCATAAATAGATTGATTGGGTCAAACATGAGCGCAATGGTTCCTGTTTCGCCAAGATTAGCCATAAGATGCCCTTCCATTCTGGCATTCCTATTGTTAGTTGAGGCTGCCTCATGGTTAAATTCTGCAAAAGAACCTATTGGATCTTGAAACATATAGTTTCTCCCTTTAATGATATTGGTTCGATATTCACCGTAGAGATACGACAGTAATTTATTTGTTTCGGAAAGACTTGAGGTAACAAAGGCGTCATCATTTCGATGCGGTGCCTTCACCTCCAAATAATCTTTGCACTGGGTTGTTGTTCCAAGAATCAACACCAGGCATACCGTATATTTCATTATTTTTTTCATATTGTTTAATTTTTTTGTGTTTTATTTATTTATTTTGGTTTTGGTTAAGGGTTAACGCTCGCTTTCGCTCGCCGGTCAAAAGGTTAATGGGTTCCCTTTTACCTTTTACCAGAAAAAATCTTTGATTTTTTCGTTTACCTTTTTACCTTATTTACCTTTTTGTGTTTTTTTTTAGAATGTTATATTACAACCAAGTACAAACATACGTGGACGTGGATATGCATTCCAGTCCATACCAAAGGTAGGGAAATTATGTGCATTCACACCCGATGCACTTGCGTTGGCTTGTGAATTGGCTTCCACATTCATACCTGTATAACCGGTAAGAGTAAACACGTTGTTGATTGTACCGTATATGCGAACGTTGTTGATTTTCACTTTCGAAAGGACAGCTCTCGGAACGGTGTAGCCCACGGTAAGCGTACCTAAACGAAGGAATGATCCATCTTCAATACCGATATCCGCAATATAACCGCTTTCGCTAATATACATGGATGGCATTGTCGCATTTTTGTTAGCATTTGCCAATTCTGTCGGATCGGATAAGAGGCGTATCATGCCGTCTGAACCAATTTCATATTGCTGAAACGCATTTTTCGAAAACGCAAATTTGTTATTGTACAAAGAACCTCTTAAATTACCACTGTGCAGAGATGTCAATTTATTAGCGTTGTAGACTTGATTGCCATAACTCCAGTTCCAGAACATGGCAAGGTCGAATGCTTTATATCTTACGTTAAAATTGAAACCTCCTGTAGATTTCGGATTCATATTACCGATTTTCTGACGGATAGGTCTTCCATTTTCGTCCACTTCAAATTTTGGTGCACCGGGGAAAGCTAACTGACCTTCAACAGCCAATTCGGAAAAAGATCTGATGCCGGACATATCATCCTTAACTCCGGTTTTTAAGACGTATTGACCATTTATATAATCAAAATCATCTACCTCATAGAACCCTCTTCCTGCCATTTTGAATCCCATCACAATACCAACAGGATCTCCTACCGCAAGACCCCAGTCGTTCAACGTAACGTTTCCGCCGAAAAGTCCGGAGCCGTAGTAGGACTGAACACCATCGGCTAATTTTTCAATCCTGTTACGGTTGAAGTTGATGTTAAATCCTGCGGTGATATTCCAGTCTTTGTTTCTAAAAATCTGTCCATTCAAAGATAATTCAATACCGGTATTACTAATCTCTCCAACGTTGGCAAATGTTTTCGAAAAACCGGTAATACCCGGAATGCTGATATTAACGATCAAGTCTCTGGTTGAATTTTTGTACAAGTCTAACGTACCCCAAAGGCGATTGTTGAGTACTTCGAAATCGAAACCTAAGTTACGGGTAACCGTAGTTTCCCATTTCAAGAATGGATTTGCCATATCTTGGGTACTCGTCAACGTGTAGGAAGGAATCACCACCCCATTTACAACTCCATAAGGGTTATTAGGGCTGTTTCCGGTTCCGGCGGCAGATCTCCATGTTTGCTCCCACATACCGGGTGCAACAGCATCACTACCTACTTCTCCATAAGAAAAACGGGCTTTGAAACTACCCAACCAAGACAGGTCTAAATCTTTCATAAACGGTTCTTCCGTAACACGCCAAGCCACAGCTGCAGCAGGGAAATAACCCCAACGGTTTGCCGGAGCGAAGTTCGACGAACCATCGGCACGCATTGTAAACGTCAATAAATAGCGATCCAAAAGCGAATAATTGGCACGTCCGAAGAACGACAATACACGATTCGGGATAAAATAAGTTGTTCCCTGATTCATCACACCGCCCTCCTCTTCTTCATAATTGTTGATCATATAGAATGCATTTTCCTTGGTATAGTTGCTCGGAAAACGAGTGGCACTAATTTGCAGTCCCGATCCTCCCGAGTTGGTTACCTCTTGACCTGCGGTTAACGTCAAACTATTATTTTTGTTGATATCTACTACATAGTTCAAAACATTAGTCCATTGCAAGTTCCAACGCTCCCATTTTTCGAAATTGGTTATATTGCCGGAATGGCGAACACCAGTAATTTCCGTATAGTCATCGTTAAATTCGGCAAATCCGGCTGATAAAGCACCGCTCCATGCTTCATTATGTCTAAACATACGTGTCATGGTAAATTCACTGCGGAAACTTAATCCTTTTACAAGTGCCGGAGTCCAGGTAAAACTACCTGTACCGCGAATACTTCTTGTTTGAGAAAAGTTATAAACATCATTAGCCAAAGCTGCCGGATTAAATACCGAGAAGAGAGTACCTGTGTTATCTGATGCATTGAGTAGATGTGCTAAATTTCCGGGGACATCTTTTGCGTCAATCGGGAGAAAGCGGTAAGCCGTTGCCATAGAGCCAAATCCTGAGCCTAAACCCTCGCGTTGCATATAGCGAGCATTAAAGTTAAAACTCACAGCATCGTTTACTTTATGATCTACGGTAAGAGTTGTGGTCAAACGTTTGGAAGACGAATTTACTCGCATACCCTCATCGTCGTTGTAACCTAAGGTAAACATCGCTCGGGTTCGCTCACCACCGCCTCTAATGGTAAAATCGTGGTTGTGTGAAACGGACGTGTTATACAAGTCTCTTTGCACATCGAAAGCTTTCACATTTTTGTAGCGGTTAATTCCACCGTTATCCAATCCAAAGACTTGAACAAACGCATTATCGGTAGCCGTGGGCTCAGCTCTGAAAACTCCCCATCTGTCAACCAAATAGTCGTACGGCTCAAATCCTTCAAAATAAGCGGTTGGCGTGTTCCAGCTCACAAAGCCACCATAAGTAACTCTCATTGTTCCAACTTCCGGTTTGATGGTTGTTACCAAGATAACACCATTCGCACCACGTGCTCCGTAAATCGCCGTAGATGACGCATCTTTCAACACGTCGATACTTTGAATAATCGCAGCAGGAATGTCGCTCAAACTTCCGGGAACTCCATCAATCAAGATCAACGGTCCTGTTTCAACGCCCGGATTTCGTGAAATAGACGTACCACCACGAACACGGATGTTTACATCTGCACCCGGACGACCGTCTTGAATCATAACATTTACCCCAGGCAAGCGACCTTGAAGGGCTTGCGTTACGTCGGAAACCGGATTGGCTTGCAAGTCGCCACCTGTAACAGATGCCACAGCACCCGTCAAGTCACGACGACGAACGGCGCCGTAGCCGACAACAACGATTTCATCGAGTTGTGATACCTCGCTTTCCAACACCACGGTAAACGTTGTGTTTCCGTCGATGTCAACGAGTTTAGGGGTGTAACCGATAAACGACACGCGGAACTGTGTAGCTCCTTGTGGCACGTTTAATGTAAAACGTCCGTCCATGTCGGTGGTTGCACCGGTTGTACTGCCCGGGATGGCTACCGAAGCAAAAGGAACAGGTTCGCCTTGTTGGTCTCGAACTGTTCCACTAATGGTTCTGCTTTGTGCAAATACGCTGCTACCTACGAGCAGCATAACCATGCAAAGCATCCACGTTTTGAAAAATTTGTTTTTCTTCATAAGTTAGATATTTTAATTGGTTTGTGTTTGTTAGTTTCGTTCTACCTCTTTATCAGAGGTGGGCTTTTTTGAAATGGCGAGACAAAGTTAAGCATTATTTTTGAATTAACCAAATTTTTTTTCAA
>WRKV01000047.1 GCA_009777915.1 Bacteroidales bacterium
GTTGTTTTTTTTAGGTTGATAATTTATATTTAGTTTTAAGTTTACACGAATGCAAGTGCAAAGATACGAAAAAAAAACCGAAATAGCAATGTTTCGGTTTTTTTTGATTAAAAAATAACTTTCGACAGGCTCAGCAACCGAGCCTTGCCTCTACAATTATCTTTATTTTGCGTTGATGTATGTAAACGTTGCTGTCTCTGAACTGCTTCCCTCGCTGAAAGTCTCAACACGAGTTAAAGCATAGCCATCCGCATCTACCGTGTAGGCAAAATTGGTGATCCCACTCTGCCCAACCGACTGATATCCCCCAAGCATATACCCTGACTTAGAGAATAACACATTGAACCGCAACCACATAAGCCAATCCGTAACATTGGCATGGCGGAAAACAGACTTTACATCGGAATAGGTTAAGATTAGCTCGCTTACAACAGGTGTTCCGTCTTCCCAATCAATATAAGAATATATCCTTTTTTCGATATTCCCGTTTGAATTGTAAACAAAGTTATATTCGCTGGAACTTCTTGCTCCATAATTCTCCTTTGTTACTCGTCCGTTAGCATCAACGGTTAAAAACAATGTGTCTGATCCATCTCCCCCTGAGCTAATTCGGAGCACCTGATTGCCAACATATTCAAACAATTCTTCGTAGCTATACTCCTCCTCTCCGTAATATTTATTTGTGTGTACAAGTTTTGTGGGCGTGTTGCTGTTGCCACTGTAGACAAATGTGGTTTCGCGTCTTTCGGTGGAGCCTTCAATCGTCCAGTAATACTTGACCAATCGGTTTTGATCGTCATACTCGAAGTTATCGGCAGAGGAGCCTGGTCCGCTGTTGTTCATCCAGGAATAGGTAATTTTCGAAACAAGTTTCTTCGATTCCTCGTTTTTGTCTTTGTTGCAGGCATTGAACAGGATGCCGAATGTCACGAGAGGTAAAATTAATTTTTTCATGGTGTGTTTTGAAGTTTAACGTCCGCCTCCTTGGGGCAGACTTTTAATTGTTTAATTGTTGAATTGATTATATGAAAAAACCGTATCGAAACACGATCCGATACGGTTTGTACGTTTATTAAAAAATGCGTAAACTAATGATTTGCAGGCGATTGCGGGGGTGGGGGGTAAACGCCTTGTAGGGGCGTATTGCATACGCCCTTGCCAACGGTTGTGGCAAATGTCAACAGGGGCGTATGCAATACGCCCCTACGGGTGTTCAAAAAATATGTGTTGCCTTTTGCAAGCATACCAAAAATTTTTGCAAAGTTACAAAAAAATTTTGAAATAACAAAAAAAAGTCGTACCTTTGTAAAAATCTTAACTTCAAAAAATCCTCATTATGAAAACTAAAATTCTTGCAATTTGTATGCTGTTTGCGGCATTTCTTTTGTCGGCAAACGCACCTTCTACCGGAAAAATCACGGTATTCACCATCGGTGATTCAACTATGGCTAACAAAGACACCACCATTGGCGACCCCGAACGTGGCTGGGCAATGATGTTTCAGCAATTTTTTAACGACAATGTGGTGGTCGAAAATCATGCCCGAAACGGTCGAAGTACCAAAAGTTTTTTCGATGAAGGACTTTGGAAAACCGTTTTAGATCAACTGACTCCCGGCGACTATGTGTTTATTCAATTCGGTCATAACGACCAAAAAAACGAAGACCCGAGACGTTATACCGATCCCGACGGTTCGTTTCGTGATTTTCTAACGATGTATGTGAACGAAACCCGTGCCAAAGGTGCACATCCGGTGCTTTTGACACAGGTTGCTCGACGTAAGTTTGAGGGTGAAACTCCTGTAAACACGCTTGGCGACTACGTTCAAGCCGTTCGTGAATTGGCAAGACAACTCGGTGTTCCGTTGATTGATGTGGAACAGCAAACCCGTGCACTTTTGCAACGCAGCGGACCTGAGGATTCCAAAGAATTTTACATGTGGCTTAACCCCGGTGATTCGCCGAAACATCCGCAAGGCTTGCAAGATGATACGCATTTGAATGGGCTTGGTGCCACCCGAGTAGCGGAAATGGTTGTAAACAGTATGCGTAGAGCAAGATTGCCGTTGGCTGAACATGTGAAACCGCGTATTCAAGATCTGAATTGGGCGAGTGTGGCGATGCGACAACCGGAGGCGTGGTATGGCAGTCAAGAAGCCAAAAACATTGCCGAAAACGTGTTGCTTTACCAACGTAATATCGGCGGTTGGCCTAAAAATACACCGATGCACAACACACTAAGCGAAAACGAAAAGAAACGAGTTCTTGCCGACAAAACCAATATTAACGATGTAACTATTGATAACGATGCACTCTTTTTGGAAATGAATTTTTTGGCAAGAATGTACCATCAAACTCGAGATGAAACGTACAAAAATGCATTTTTGAATGGGTTAAATTATCTACTCGAAGCCCAATATCCGAATGGTGGCTGGCCTCAGTATTATCCGTTGCAACCGGGTTATGGCGGTTATTTCACACGTATTACGTTCAACGATGAAGCGATGATCAACATGATGAATATCCTAAAAAAGATTTCCGAAAGAGATGAACTTTTTACGCTTGTTGATGATCCGGCGTTGATTCAAAAATGTGCCGAAGCCTTACAACGAGGCATTGATGTTACACTTCAAATGCAATATCGTCAAAACGGAACCCTAACAACATGGTGTGCTCAACACGACGAACACACGTTGTTGCCGACGAGTGCACGTACTTACGAATTGCCGTCGTTGAGCGGTGCAGAGGGGGCGGAAGTTGTGATGTTTTTAATGGAATTCGATAATCCTACGCCGGAAATGAAACAAGCCATTAATGCGGCTGCAGCGTGGTACGAAAGGGTCAAAGTTTTTGGAATTCGTGTAGAAAGTTTCGTTGACGAAAACGGATCAAACGATCGTCGTGTGGTTCAAGACCCTTCTGCACCGCCGATTTGGGGACGTTTTCATGATTTGGAAACCAACCAACCGTTTTTTACCGGACGAGACGGCATCAAAAAGAACAGTTTGGCAGAAATCGAGCGAGAACGTCGTTCCGGCTATAATTATTATGCCACCACCCCTCGCAGAATGTTAGAACTCTACGCCGAATGGAGTGAGAAACATAATCGGTAAAGGATTCAGCACGTCATGGTCATAAACCAATCAAAAATAGTTACGGTTGTAACGGATTGAGTTCCTGAATCGTAACCGGACCTAATAATCCAGACGGGACAAGGTTCCAAGTGTCGAATTTGGTGGTTTGGTAAGCGATGTTTACAAAATTTATTTCGTGGAATATACGCCATTCGATGCCTTGTCGATCGTAATCGGCAATGCGATTGGCAGGGAGATTGGTTACCTCTATTTCAAGGGTGTTTTCGCCGTTTTTTAGGAAGGAACCGATAAGGGTTTCAAAAGGAACGGCGTACAAAATCCCAACATTTTTGCCGTTGAGTTTCACACGAGCACTTTCTCTGACATCGCCCAAATCCAAGCGGTATTCTTTGCCGACTTCTTTTTGGAAATCAAATTGAATGGTATAACGACCGGTACCCATATTTCGTTTGAGATCTTTGTGGTTGAGGTCTGTCCAAGAGGATAACGTTTTCAAGGCAAAGGTTTCAGATATGGCGGGTTCGCTTTCGGGGAAAGATAATTGCCAACCCTCTGAAAGGATGGTTTGTCGATGGGTTGCTTGATAATAATCCCAAGATTTGGTGCGAATGGTTTTATGGGTAAACGTTTTCAAAATAATGGATTGCCCCGGTTTGAGTTGCATGTATACTTCGGTTTTACCGTTGTTTTGTCTCAACGAGGCTTGTCCGGATTTGCCGGTCATCGGATCAAAAAACAAAGCACTTTTTGCGTTGATGCTTATCGGAACCCATTGATCAATCGGACGGTTTGTCAACATTGTAAAAAAGTAAGTATAGCCCAACTTATGGCTTCGGCGAAGCATTTGTCCGCCCAACTCGCTTGAAAAAACTTCTTTTTTTGCACCGGATTTTTCCAAAAGTTCGGCGTAATTCGTTCCGTTTCCGGTGATAATTTTTCCTTTTCCGAATCGATGTTCGGTTGTTTTATCGAACGAATTTACCGCAGGCAACATTTGCGATAAAGCCTTGAATTGATTTCGTCTTTCTTTCAATTGCGACAATCCGGGGACATCCGCAGGATAATGATCCACAAAAATAATGCATGCTCCTTGCACGGCTAATTTGATGATTTGTTGCATCGTTTCGACGGGAATCAAATGGGTAGCGGGCAAAATCAAGGCTTTGTATTTCGTTCCTCCCATGGTTTTCAACAAGCCTTTTTCCATGGTTGTCGATTGAATATAGAAGTCGGAAATATAATCTACATCGTATCCGCAAGCCATGATGTTTTCTACAGCAGCAACAAATTCAGGCAATCGGTCGCGCATGCCGTGAATGGCAAACGGCAGGTAGTGATTGCCACGCCGGTCATTCCAAATATCGTACATAGGAAAATACAACAAGAAATCGTTATCCGGTTTTCCCGATTGCAGGAAAGATTGGGTGCGAGTGATATAATCGAAAAATGCCGTCGCATCTTTCCAAAAAGGGTTTGTCGCCGTCATATCTATGGAGGCATAAAATTTCCAACCGGGCCAAGCGGCTTCTTTGGGGGAATACGTCGAACCATGAAAATAAACATGATTGATTCCGGAGATAAACATTTGATCGATTTCCGGTTTGCATTGCGAAAGAGATGTTCGGAAATGCTCGGTCAACCAAGTAAATGTTTCGCAAGATATATATTTTTTTCCGGTGATATTTGCAGCCGAAGAGGCATATTTCAACACAGTGGGATCTCCATCATTTTTCTTACGGAAAGTATCTGTTCTCAAAAACGGAATGTTAAAATCAGAATTTCCAAAGATTTCACCTTCCGGAATATCTACAGCGGCGTACAAATCCAAGAGATTGGCAGGTGAACCGTGTGCTTGATTTTTGGTTTTCACGCCGTGCGAATGTGCCCAATTGGTCCAAGGAACGGTAAAATTATCTTTCAATATATTGCCGATCGTTTCGCGATAATCCGACACGACACGTTTGGAAACATCCGTTGTTCCGTTGGCTAACAATTCGTGAAAATAATCCTGCAAAAGGTATCCTCTTCGTTGTTCAAATTCGGTTAAGAAATCGGGAGTCCAATCGGCACCGTAAACTTCATACGAATCGTTGAAAAAATTGTTTGGAAAAGAGGTTTTGCTTGTGGCAAATGCTTGGTCGTATTTTTCAAAATACCGCATCACAGCCTCTTTGGAGAAATGGTCTAAGACATAACCCACACCACCCGGAGCCGCTCTTTTGACCTGTTGCAACGTTTTTCCGATAAAGAGGGCAACCAATAGATAATCGTTTTCTTGCGGTGCTGTCCAATTCAAAATTCCGTCGGCAGTAAGTTTATCGGTGATGTCAATTGCTTTTCCATGGAGAGGATATGCCATTAATTTGCTTAGATAGGCGATATCTGTTTGTCTGCTGTCGTTAACCACAATGGGTTCTTTGAGTTGTTCTCCACCTTTAAGTTCGTATTTTAGAAAGATGGCTTTTGTAGCAGCATCTTTCATAGTGATTTCAGGTCCGCCAAAGGGCCATCCGGTGCCGAGATTCATATCCACACCCATATTCAGGCGAGCAGCCTCTTTTTGGGTATAAGCCAACATCGTCATCCATTCGGGAGAGAGATAAGGGATATAATGCTCTTCTCTCCCTTTTACGCCGTATATAGGCGTAATTTCCACCCCACCGATTCCGGCATTGGCAAACATTTCCAAATTATAGGTTAAGTTGAGCGAATCCACATCGCTACCCATCCACCACCAACGCGTCCAAGGCTTAGATTCTTTGGTTATCTCAGGCCAATCCGTTTCAGCATGCTGTATCGCACAACTGCTCGCCAATAGCAAGAGTATGGTGTTTATGGATAGGATTTTTTTCATAATCTGTTCAGGATTATTATTTTATCGCTTGATTATGATTTGGAGTTTTATTTCATCTTGTAAATCTCTGTTCCTGCCATCAGGAAAGCACCGAGACCATAATCTTCGAAGTCGGGACGACAGAATCCTGTTGCTTCATCGCATTCGAGGTTATAGGTAACGGGTTGTGCTTCTTTGGGCTCTTTTCCGGTGCCTTGCACATAGCCTAAAAAACCGTTGGGATGCAGGCAATCCTTGACCATAGCATTCCATGCTTTATAGATTACCGGTGCAAATTCTTTTTTGCTTAACAAACCGTTATTCACTCCGTAAGCCATACCGTAAACAAACATAGCCGTTCCGGTAAGTTCTTTTCCGCCGTAGTGGTTGGGGTCATGCAGACTGACATTCCAAAGTCCGTCCTCACGCTGAACTTTTTTCAAAGCCTTGCACATATCCACCAGCATGGTTTCGTATTCTTTGCGATAAGCAATATCTTTGGGAAGTAAGTCGAGCATACGAGCCATCGCCACGACCACCCATCCATTGCCACGCGACCAATAGCAGTCTTTTCCGTTTGGTTCCGTATAGGGCGGGACGAAATCTTTATCTCGCCACCAAAGTCCGTGTGCAGGGTTGTAAAGTCCGTTGGTGCCGTGTTGATGTTTAGCGTAAAGATACATATCGTGTGCTCGGTCGTAATATGCTTGATCGCCGGTGATATTGCCGATTTGAGCAAATATAGGCATTGCCATTTGAATAGCATCGATCCAATGCCAATCGTCTATTCGGTCTGTAACCATCATCGAGTCTATCGAACGTTTGATGTTGGCGATGTAATGTTCGGGTTGTCTATTTTCCAATTCATAAAGGAATAAATAGATTTGTCCGGCACATTGATCGTCGGCATTGCGAGTTTTCCAGCCTTCTTCTCCGGTGTTACGAAGTTTCCATTCGTGTTGGTTGCCCCATTCCAGAGCGTAGTCCAAATAGCGTTGTTGTGGGTCAATTTTCCAAAGATCCATAAGACCTTCGTAATAGTAAGCACGCGTCCACAAGTTTGATTGGTAATGGCGATTACGCGAAGGGTAAGGGATTGGTTCTGCGGGGTCGCTATACTTTTCCATAAAGTAGTCGTTAGCCAAACGCAGCGATTTCAGCACGTCTTCGCTTGACGGCTTACGAGTAGATGAGTTGTTGCATCCCATAAAAAGTGCGATGCATAGCAGGGGGAGAAAGAGTTTTTTCATGGTATTTATTTTTTTGTAGGGGCGATGCATACATCGCCTTTACAGATTTTCGGCAAAGATACAACTTTTTTTTGGAACAGACAAAGTTTTTTTTGAAAATGGGTAAAACACAACCCAAAACCTACTCCGACAAAGAATAATTTTGGGGAAATTTGGCGACGTGGCCTCGTAAAAGGTTTTGAATTTCGATGAGGTCTTTTTCGAAATCTCCTGTAATGTCGAATTTTTGCAAAATGCCGGTTTCCTTTTTTTGGTAATCAATAAAACCGATATACAACGGAACCTTAGCTTGATGGGCGATATAATAAAATCCCTTTTTCCACTTGTGGGTGAGTTTTCGTGTGCCTTCGGGCGTAATGGTTAACGTTAATTTTTCTTTAGTGTTGAACAAATCAACGCAGTATTGCACGGTGTTTCGGGCTTGCTGACGATTCACGGGAATGCCGCCCATACGTAGCAACAACCGTTTGATCGGAAAAACAAAAAATTCTTTTTTGATTAAAAAATTGGCTGAAATACCTATCGCCCAAAACCCTAATCGTCCCCAAATAAAATCCCAAAAACTGGTGTGCGGAGCAACAGCACACACGAATTTTTTTTCGGTAGGAACCATTCCGACGACTTTCCAGCCGAACAAGGCTAATATGTTTTTTGCGATATTCATTTTCAATACTTAGAACGGATATCCGATTCCGAAATTTAACACAAATTTTTTGGGTTGAATCTGTCTGATGACCCATTTTTCGCCATTAGGTTTTGCCGGATTTCGCAATGGGGTGGCGGCATCCAAACGTATCACCAAAAAACTCAAATCCCAACGAAAACCGAAACCTCCACCAACAGCAAGATCGTTTGCCACGTTTTTCCATTCAAATTTACCATCCGGAAAAATTTCATTTTCCTTGCCAAGCCAGATATTCCCGAAATCCGTAAACAGTGCACCTTTGAACGCTCCGCTAATCGGAAAACGATATTCCACATTTCCAACCAAAACAATATCACCAATTCGCTCGATATTGGGCTTGTCCGGAGGATTGCTGTAACTTCCCGGACCCAAAAAATTCATAGGCCATGCTCGAATGTTGTTGGTTCCGCCGGCAAAAAATCCTTTTTCGTAAGGCAAAACTTCCGAATTTCCGTAAGCAATACCAACTCCGCCCATCAATCGTGTAACGAGAACCTGATGGTCGGTTAAAAACCAATATCGTCTGAAATCCGCATCGGAACGGAGATATTGAGCATAACCCAAACCGAAAAATTGATACATACCATCGCTGTTTTTAGGCGAGCCAAGTGCTTGACTGAGAGCATTTAATGCATTTCCCGAAGTTTCTAAGGAAAATCGAAATGCGTTAAAATTTATCGGACGATTGCCTTGCTGTCCGCTAAACGAAAAACCGTATCGTGCTGCAAAAATAAAGTGGTCTTTGTATTGATATTCCAATCGGCGATTGTTCTGCGAAAGGGTGTCGATTTTTACCTGAAATTGATCATCCAAAGAAATGTTGATAAAGTTGATATCCAAAGGGAAAAGGGTGTGTGTAACCCGCGAACCTCGCCAAGAATATCCAAACGCCAAATTGGTCAATCGGCGGTTGTAATAGTCTAATCTGTAGCGATAACTGTAACTGAGATTGATCAACGTTCGAGGTCTGTGTACATTGGTTTGTCGTAAATCAAACGGCGAGATAAATCTTGGAATGTCCAAATTGGCACTGATTCCAAAGTCGTAGTTGTCAATAAATTGAGAGCCTCCGTCTCGCTCTCTGGCGGCTTTATCCAAAAGATATTGCACTTCCAATTGTCCTCGCAATCGCAGACTTAAAATTTCGGCACCGCCAAACAAATTTCTGTTTTGAAGTGATGTATTGATGACGGTTCCGGTCATGCCGGAAGTAGAGGATGTTGTTATTTCAAGTTCGTTTCCCCAAACGTTTTCGGAGGATTGTCGGGTTTCAATGGTGGTGTTCAACACGTATTGCGGATGGTTGGAATCTATCGGTTGTGGCTGAATGGCGATATTGCCGGTTCGTAAAATACGCAAATCCAAAAGATTTTCGTATGTTCGGTCGACTGCCACCAAACTGTACGGATCTCCGGGTTGTATGGCTAATTTCGAAACGACCGTACGCGGTTTGATTTGCAACGGACGACTGTGAACAAAATGATAATTCAACGGTGCGGTATCTTTCCGAAATCTTGGTAAACTGTACGTTGTGGTGTCGAATCTTGTTCCGGTTTGTCCGGGTCTTTCGTCCGGAAAAATATAAATTTCGGAAAAGGTATATTTTTCGTGATGATTCCCGTTTGAGGGAGGGGCTACAACCATGGTAACATCCATTAAAAATGCGTTCAGCGAACTGTCGACCGAAAAAGTAATGTTATCTCTGTTAAACGAGTAGTATCCTGAATTTTGCAAATACCGTGTAACTCTCAAACGTTCGGCTTCCAAAACCTCGACATCATAAGGTTCTCCGGATTTTATCAACGTATAGACCGACCAATTTTCAAACAAAGGTTTCAAACTATCATCTTGCACATCGACATTCACATCTCGGTAATGATAACCTTGTTCCAGATTCACATCGAATGTTATGCTCACTCTTTGTCGGCGTTTCAATGTTTCCACATCGTAATGCACCGTTGAATTGAAATAGCCGTTATTAACGAGAAATTGCTGCATTTGTCGAACAGACAGGTCGGCGTAAACGCTATCGAAAATCACAGGAGGCTGTCCGGTTTTTCGCATGGTTCTTGCCCACCAATTATTTTTTTCTATGTCGACCGAATTGTACATCCATAATCTTAACGGAACACCAAAGAATCGACTATTAGCCACTTGTCTTTGCAGCGGCACGAAATCACTTCTGGACAGATGGGAGGTGGAAAAATTCCGACGTCTTTGTTTGTTTTCCTCGCTTCTTAAAAAATCCAAAACCGCTATATTATCTCTTTTTACGGTTGTTTGCGTGAGCAAATACTCTCCTTCGGGTACGTATCTTGTACTCGAACATCCGCTCAGAAAAAACATCAAGCCGATGGTCAAAAATCCTATGCTATACTTTAATTTCAAAAGAATCCCAGACTGTTCCGACAGCAAATTTTTCTCGAAATTCGAAAAGATTTGATTTGGATATGCTCACAAAAATCGTTTGTTCCTCGTTTGGATTTGCCATAGCAATGGCAGTTCCTTTCGCATCTACAACCATCGAATCGCCTCGATAGGAGTAGCCGTCGCCGTCTTTTCCAATGCGATTCACGCCGACACAATAGGCGATGTTTTCGATGGCTCTTGCGTGCATCAACATACGCCAAGCAGAGGCTCGTCCTTCTGCCCACGAAGCAACATACAACAAAATATCGTAATCATATTCGCCGTTTTTGTAGATATTTTTGTTCCAAACCGGAAATCGCAAATCGTGGCAAATGTTCAGTCTCAAACGCCATCCGGCATATTCAACGGTTACAATTTCGTTGCCCGGTGTGATGTATTTCGGTTCGTCGCTCATCACAAAACAATGACGTTTGTTGTAGTATGTATACGTTCCATCAGGATAAACAAAAAAACCGCGATTGTATAATTTTTCGTTTTCTAAAATCAGCAAACTCCCGTAAATTGCGGAATTTAGCGATATCGCCGTTTTTTGCATCCATTGCAATGTGGTGCCATTCATGGGTTCTGCAACTTCTTTGCGAAATTTGAATCCGGTTGAAAACATTTCGGGCAAAACAATTAATTGCGGATTTTCAGAGGCAGGCAATGCTCTGTCTTCACGTTCGAACGACGAATTAATCAATGTTTCCAGCCGTTTCAACGTTTGGTCAACTTCTCCCCATTCCGGAGAAAATTGAATGAGATGTAAATCTAAATGTTCGGAGTGTTGCATAGATTGTAACTTATTTACAACGATTGTAACGCAGATTCCATACCGTTATCCAAAATGTTTTTGCAATGTTTCGCCACATTCGGAATAAAATCGGGAACCATCGAAAAATCTTCCATAAAAATTTTGGATTCTTTTTTCACGATTTTTGAGATGGATTCTTCCAAATGATTCACATCGAAATTCGTTTGAATAAATGCGATATGTTCGGGATTATCGTTGGGAGTAAACGTGATTTTTGCGTTTCCGGAATACAACACCATCAACGCTGCAAACGAGAATTGACAACGGTTTGCGGTTTTTCCGAGTTTGAAATGATGATCTTTGACCGTAGGCCAATTGCGGGCTTCCCATTTCGACAACGAGTTGAGCGAAATCGCCGAAAGTTGATGTTTGATAAACGGATTGTAAAAACGTTCGACTATGCTTTCGGCAAAAGTTTTGAGTTCGTTTTTGTCGCCATCAATGGCAGGAAGGATTTCCTCTGAAACCATTGTGTTGATGAAGTGTTCCATGATTGGATTTTCAAAAACGTCCATCACGATTTGGCAACCCATTTGCAAACCGGTTGGCACCATAGCCGTGTGCGAACCGTTGAGAACACGCACTTTTTTATCGCGAAACGGTGTGATATCGTCCATAAACAAAACGTTCATTCCGGCTTGATTCATCGGGAATTTGGCTTGTATCGTTGTTGGTGAAATCGCCCAAACATGAAAGTATTCGCCTTTCACAACCATGTTGTCTTTTTCGCCTAATTCGGCTTGAATTTCATCGATATTATCTTTTGGAAACCCTGAAACAATGCGGTCGACAAGGGTGTCGGCAAATTGACAACTTGTATGTATCCACGTCAAAAATTCGTCGCCAAGATGATTGGCTTTCGCATGTTTTTCGATACATTCACGCAGTTTGGTTCCGTTGTGTTCGATGAGTTCGCAAGGAATCAAAGTCAAACCTTTGGACGGATCGCCGTTGAATTTTTGAAACCGCTTATACAGCAAAGCCGTGATTTTACTAGGAAAAGAGGCGGGAGGCATGGCAAAAATATCTTCGCCTTCTTCGTAACGAATGCCCGCTTCGGTTGTGTTGGAAATGATGATTTCCAAATCCGGATTTAGAACATATGCCTCATATTTTGCATAATCCACATAAGGATTGATCGCATCTTGAATACAAGTTATTTTCGTGATTTCTTTCACGGGTTTTTTATCTTTAACCCCTTCGAGATACACGTTGTATTGGCAGTTTTGGGCTTTCAGAATGTCGACCAAACCCTGATCAATAGGCTGAACCACGACAACTCCGTAGTCCGTTATGCCTTGCTCATTGGATTTTTGGATCATCCAATCCACGAATGCACGGAGAAAATTTCCTTCTCCGAATTGTAAAATTTTTGTTTTCATTACACAACAGGTTTATATTTTGGAACTAATGTTTTCATAACCGTCCATCCGATAAGATATGCCACAGCACAAACGCAAAAGATGATGAAATATCCGGCAGGTTTTCCGATGAAACCCATGAACACCATTTGCGTTTTATCAGCATAATCGAACAGAGCACCCGAACCCAAATTGATGGCAAAAGAACCCAAACCTCCCGCCATTCCGCCGATTCCGACGATGGTTGCCACAGCCGATTTCGGAATCATATCGCCAACCGTTGAAAATATATTTGCCGACCACGATTGATGTGCTGCACCCGCAATACCGATGATAATCACCGGAATCCAAAACGAGTATTTGATGCCGAGAGGTTGTGCCAACAGTGCCAACAGCGGAAACAGAGCAAAGATGAACATTGCACGCATGCGTCCGGCGTAAGGATCCAGACCTTTTTTCTCCATAAAATATTTGGGTAAATAACCTCCGGTGTAAATGGAAATCATCACAATGGCATACACCACAAAAATCGCTAATTGCCCTTTCGGATCAGACATATTCAAGCCGTAGCCGTCCGCCAAATAAGCGGGCATCCAAAACAGATAAAACCACCAAACGCCGTCGGTCATAAATTTTCCGAAAGCAAACGACCAGGTTTGTTTAAGTTTGAAACATTCAGACCAGGACAGTTTTCGTCCTTGATTTTCGCCTGTTGCAGAGGTTTCGTCTTGGTCTTGCAAAATATATTTCAATTCTTCTTGGTTTACTTTTTTATGTTTTTCGGGTTTATCGTAAGCAAATACCCACCAGCCCATCCACAAAAAGCCAAGAGCACCGATGATGATAAACGCCATTTCCCATCCGTAGTATTTGGCAAGTATTGGAATGCTCAAAGGAGCAGCCAGTGCACCGATTGTAGAGCCTGCGTTAAAAATTGCGGTTGCCAATGCACGGTCTTTTTTTGGAAAATATTCGGCAGTTGCTTTGATGGCAGCGGGGAAATTTCCGGCTTCACCAATTGCCAACACCACGCGAGCAAAAATCATCAACACGACGCTGACATTGATGACCATTCCCACACTTCCACCCACTTCGATAAATCGTTCGATGGAATGCCGTGCACCTTCAAAGCCGACGAGCCAATCTCCTGCTACGATACCGGAGGTTGCAATTCCGGTAATGGCGTGCAAACACGCTCCGATCGACCAAATAAAAATTGCCCAAAGGAATCCTTTTTTCGTTCCGAGCCAGTCGACAAAACGTCCGGCAAACAGCATTCCGATTGCGTAGACCAAAGCAAACGTTGCGGTAATTAAGCCGTAGTGCCAGTCAGTCCAATGAAATTCGGGTTGAATAAATTCTTTCCACGTGAGGGAAAGCACCTGTCTGTCGAGGTAGTTGATGGTTGTTGCCAAGAACAGTAAAGCACAGACTGTCCATCGGTGATTGGTCATTTTTTTCATTTTGATTTTTAGTTTTGTAGGGGCGAGGCATGCCTCGCCCTTACAGATTTTTTCTGCAAAGATACGAAATTATTTTTGATTTGGCAAAATTTGGTGGTGGAAAACGCACGTAAAAAATAATTTGAGAAAAATTTGTGTGATTCAAAAATTATTTGTACCTTTGTAGCAGAAATATCAGACGACCGACTGTTCTGTTTCTGACAAACAGGATTTCGGCGAGGGGTGAAAGGCAGCTTTCAGCGAAATGTCAGACGGTGAAAGATGTCGGTCACTAACGTGCCCGGCTGATTTAAGAAAGCTCCGACAATTAGATATCAATTGTCGGGCTTTCTATTTTCATTACTTCGTAAGAATACGCTTTGCTTTCTCCAATACGATATGCTTTTACGGTTATTTTCACAGGATAAATAGCTTTTTCGTAATCAACTGCTCCATAAAAACGCTGTATTTCCTTGATGTCAGGATTATGTTCTTTATCGTTCTGTCTGTATTTTAGAATAGAAGTTTTTATCAGTTCGGGTAACTTTTTCAGTGCGGATAAATGAACATCAAGATTAACACTTTTCTCAACGGCTTTGCTACTTAGATATTTATCTATTGCACTTTTGGATACACGAATGGATTCTTGCGTATGCTTGTTCAAATATAGTCCGACAACATTTGTTTTCGCCCAAATTTTTGCCTCTCCTATGTTCTGAAAATTATGTTTAGGAGTGAATAGAGCGATGGTGCCTTCGAGCATCTGCCCGACAGTCAAAGTTTCTTCCGAATATCTTTTCATAAACATTTTTTTCTGCAAAATTACAACAAATTTTCCAAATAAAATTCTTAAAAAGTGTTAAAAATGCAGTTTTTTTCTTAAAAAGTGTTAAAATTGCGAAACTTTTTGTATCTTTGCAAAAAGTTTTAACAAAAAACCCCCAAACCATGAAATAAATGAAAATATAAAATAGCGTTTAGCTAATTCTTGTCATTGAAACGTGAGAAATTTCAAAAGTTATTATAAGGATAGTAAACGTTCGCAAAAATGCGGACTTACTTATTCATAATAATGGGTTATTCTCACGACCTCAATGGCGGATATTCAAGTCCGCTTTTTTTTATTGCCCTAAATCATAAATCATAAATCATAAACCATAAATAACAAAACAATCATGAAAAAAACAATCTTTATCTCAATCCTCATCGCAGCTTTTGCGACCAAAAATTTTGCTCATTGTCCCATTCCGCAGTGGTGTCCATCAGCACCCTTGCATCAAATTCTTTGCTCCGGCGAGCAGATAGAGGAGATCGAATTTCCGTCGGTGATGGGACGAACCTTGTTTCTCGAATGGTGGACGGATGGCACACGCCACATATCGGTTGGCACCCCTGAGGGCATCTCGGTATCCGGCACCACGACCGACTTCCGAGAATATGGGCATCCTGTTGCCATCAGCGGACGACCGACAGCCCCCGGCACTCACCACTACACCGTGAGCGACGTTTGCGGACGGATACTTCTTAGTGGCAGCATCACCACAGGCGATATCCCCAAATTCACAATTCATCCCGATACAGTGGGTTTGGTAACGACACAAGACATTGCTTTTTGTCCCGACACCCTTTCGGTAACCCTTACCGGCTCAGCCCCGATTACCTTGCAATGGTATTATACCACTGCAAATAACTATACCACAGGCTTAACAGAGTTTGGTGCTTCTGAAATTGCTACAGGGTCACCGGTTACCGGTTACCGGTCACCGGTAATACCTAATGATATTCTTGGCGTAAGATACTATCATCTTGTCGCTACCAATATCTGCGGAACGGTAAGGTCGGACATCAGCGGGCTGAGGCGAGTGGTTATTCCACCGCCGACTTGCAATCCTTCCGGCGAGATCAACTGCGACTTAGACCAAACTCCTGTGTTTGCGGGTGGTTCGCTTGGTACGCCATATTTTCGCACGTCTCAAGTTTGGCAGATTTTCGGAAACGGAATTTCTCAGGAATGGTCTGATGTTGTTCTTGCTCCGGGTTGCAACCATGTCACTTATTCCTCTACCGGTAATGGGACTACACCGTATACCTCTGCTTGTAAGTGGAGTTTGGACAGTAGCGGCGTAAATGTCAACGGTAATGGCACTCGTCCGGCATCTACACAGGCTCCGGGTGGATCTACCTATTATGGTGATTATTTTTCTTGGTGTATGGTTCATCGCTATGCGGATCAACTTTGTCCCGATAATTGGCGGGTTCCGACTTGTCAGGATTTTATTAATTTGGATATTGCTCTTGGCGGAACGGGTTGGGGCCGTAACGGTGCCGATGATGTACGTGATAAACTCCTTGATGTTTCCGGCGATGCCGGACAATTTTGGGGAGGTGCTTACGTTGGGATTGGTGGTAACTTTGTAAACGGTCAGGGGGCGAGCGGGTCCTACCAGTCGTCCACTGAGCACTTCACCACGAGTTTTTACATGCTGTACTTCGACATGAATAACAGCAGCGTCGTCCCTTGGAGCAGCATCTCAAAAGATTACGGGCTCGTGCTCCGGTGTGTGAAGGATAATTAGTTTGAATGGTAATTGTAGGGGTCGAAAATTTTCGACCCCTACGGACATTTGCGACAACCGCCGTAGGGGCGACCCCCGCGGTGGCCCCCGTTGGCACTTTTCCCCCATCGGAAGCGCGTC
>WRKV01000048.1 GCA_009777915.1 Bacteroidales bacterium
TTCGCGAAAGCGTAAACTTTTGGAAAAACAAAAAGAAGGTAAAAAGCGTATGCGTCAGATCGGGTCTGTAGAAGTGCCACAATCGGCATTTTTAGCGGTTTTGAAGTTGGATTAACAAAAAAAATAAGTATGTCGAAATTGTTGCTGAATGCACAAATTGTTAACGAAGGAACTACGTTTCGTGGGCATCTTTTTGTTCGAAATCAAATCATCGAAAGGGTGTTTTCGGAGTTGGAAGATTATTCGGCGTTGATGTCTGAAAGCGTTGAAATCATTGACCTTTCGGGATATCATATTTTGCCCGGACTGATTGATATTCATGTGCATTTTCGCGAACCCGGACTCACACAAAAGGGAACGATATTTTCGGAAAGTCGTGCAGCAGTAGCAGGAGGAGTTACGTCTGTTTTGGAAATGCCAAACACTAATCCACCAACTTTGACTGAAAAATTATTGGACGAAAAATTGTCTATTGCAGAAAAAAATTCGTTTGTGAATTACGGATTTTACATCGGAGTTTCGTCGAATAATTTAGACGATGTGTTAAATGTTGATTCTCGAAAAACCTGTGGAATCAAACTGTTCATGGGTTCATCGACAGGAAATATGTTAGTAGATGATGATGAAATTTTGAATAAATTATTTGCCGAAAGTCGTTTGCCGATTGTTGTTCACGCTGAAAATGAAAAGCGAATTTTAGAACATACCGAACGTATCAAATCCGAATACGGCAACTCTCCGCCAATCTCTGTACATCCGATGATTCGTGATGTTGAGGCGTGTTATCAAAGCACAAAAAAAGCGGTTGAATTAGCCCAAAAATACCATACCAAACTGCATATCGCTCATCTTTCAACGTCCAAAGAGTTGGCGTTTTTTTCAACGGCTCCCTTATCTGAAAAACGTATCACCAGCGAAGTTTGCGTACATCATTTGTGGTTTACTGCTAATGATTACGACTGTTTGGACACCAAAATAAAATGCAATCCTGCAATCAAAACGCAAGAACATCGAGAGGCGTTGCGAAATGCTGTAAATTCAGGGCAAATCGACATTATTGCCACTGATCACGCACCGCACACGCTTGAGGAAAAAACGCAATCTTATTTCAAAGCACCGTCCGGAATTCCGCTTGTTCAGCATAGTTTACAAGCATTGTTGGAACTTGTACGACAACATATTTTTTCGTTAGAAACGATTGTTGAAAAAACCGCACACAATCCGGCAAAATTATTCGGCTTTGAAAAACGCGGATTTATCCGAGAAGGTTATTTTGCGGACTTGGTAATTGTAGACTTAAATTCTCCGCAAACCGTTGATTCTACTAACATTTTCTATCATTGCGGGTGGTCACCGTTTGAAGGATATACATTCAATTCAAAAATTATTTGTACCTTTGTAAATGGAAATATGGTTTTCCAAAATTTTACAACGCCCGAATTTAATTTTTCTAAAACTTATCAATTATGAAATTTCACATTGTTTTTGCACTTTTTTTTGTGACAATTTTTAGCAGTTGTTCTGAACGTGCACCGAAACCCAAACCTTTTTTGAGCGAAAAAAAAATGGTTAAACTGCTTACCGAAGTACATTTGCTCGAAGCCTCTTTACAACAGTTACAGCAAAGTCGCCATTACAAGATAGATTCTGTGCATTTGTACACCAATGCCGCGTATGCCGAACTGTTCAAAAAATATAAACTAAATCAAGAATCGTTTGAAGCGAATTTGTATTATCGTACGTATAATTCTCGAGATTTGGAGAAAATTTTTACACAAGTCAACGATATTCTAAAGGAAATAGACGACGAGAATATGCAAAAAACTACGGAATTATCGAAAGAAATGTTGGAAATCGATAGGTGAAAGGGCAAGATATGTTTCGTCCTCACTACAAATACTGCACTCCAAACGCAGCAATCAGAAATCCGTAAAACACCAATTCCGACAGCCATTTCCGCTCGTTGCGATACAACCACTCTGCAATAAAAAATGCAGAAAATATAAACAGTGTTGCTAAATGTGTGGTGGTGTAAGATGTGAATAGTCCAACGCTGACCATCCAAAATATACCCAACATCATTGCCGTGATTTTTTTACGTTGCGATATTTCGCTGAATTTCGCTCGAAGTTGCATAAAGCCTATTCCTACTAAGGAAAGCACTAAAACAATTGATACAAAAATTTGAGTTGACAAAGACAATTCTGTAATTTTTTCCAAACTGTCGAAATTCATAATTTGAATTGAAAACTCAGAAAATACATCTGAATTTTCGGTCAATGTCGCCCATAAAAAAACGATGAAAAATGGAAATCCAAATCCAAGAATTGCAATCAACCATTCTCGCCATTGATTGATCGGATAGAATAAAAAAATCCAAAACACAATAAACCCAAATGGCAGTAATGACGCTGAAAACAACGATGCTAAGGCAAATAAAATCGAAGCGTTGAATACTTTTTCGTAAGGTTCTTTTTCGTTGTAAATTTTGAACAAATACCAAATTCCACCGATGACGAAAAAATTGGAAATCATAAAAGGTTGTAAGACTTGCCAACCGTTTTGAACACTCAACAATACAACATAAATCAGAGCAACAGACATCGAATTTTTCGAAATAGAATGCACTCTGACCATTTCACTCAACATAAATGCTTGCAAAAGCACACACATCAAAGTGAGTATTTTTGCAAGCAACATGTTGGTTTTCGTCCAACCGAATAAACTGTCATACAAGAACGTTTGCGGTTCGATAATTTCGATCGGTTCTTGCACCATAAAATTCCGAACCCACAACGACAATGCCAGTAAAATCAGTAATCCTAACTGAAGTGAATAATTGGATTTTGTCAGACGAATTAACATTTTATTTTAATCCCATTACGTTTTTACCTTGTTTGAAATAAATATCTTTGGGGATATTTGCAGCAGCAACACGATCCAAATCCGATTTCAAAACGGGACTCATGGTAGATTTTTCATCAAACCATTTTTTAACGGCAGCGTAATCGCCATTGCCTTGAATGATGAGTATTTCCGCCAACAAATCACGAACAGCTGTTTGCATTTTTTCCACATTAACGGAATACACACCATTTTCATTGCGTTCAAACACGCCATAGTCCGCAAAATAATTCAAGCAAAGCATATTTGCACGTCCGTGTGCACTTGCAGCACCAAAACGAGACGAACGGAAAATTCCGGCAAAAAATGTGACATAATTATTATACACATCGCCTTCGCTCATTTCGCCCATATTGTGAAGTTCGTTAACCAAAAACAAACTCATGATATCGGCTTTCGCCTCTTCGAGCGGTGCATAAAATTCTTTCAACGCATGACGAACACTGCCTTTTCCATTAACCGTATTTTTGATACCCATTCCATGAGCGACTTCGTGAAACGTTACGTTTTCAAAAAACGCATCAAACGTAATATATTTCTGCTGTTCGGGAGACATTAAAACTTCCGTAATCGGCAACAAAATTTTGTCGAATTTTGCTTTCATCGAATTTTTGAGTTGTAATTTTCGACTGCCTTTCGATATGTGAACACGCTCATCATTCGGCAAATTAATGGCAATCGTTTTACTTCCGGCATTGCAATCACCTTGATAAAACACGGCTTCGAACACACTGATATCCGAATCTGTTCCGGGCATTTCGGCTTTGTATTTATCCGGAACAGGCAAACTTTTTTGCAAATCGGAAAGCATCGCAGTGTATTTTTCCAACTTTTTACTCCACTCCATATCTTTGATTAGTACAAATGCCTCGGTGGCGGCTTTGTAGCCAAACAAGGCATCTTCGTAGTTTTCGATTGGTCCGATAACGATATCAAACTTTGAATTTTTTACATCAATCCAAGCCATATCGCTTTCAAGATAATCCGAAGTTCGCAACGCTTTCGCACGAAGTTTCAAATACGTTTCAAATGCAACGTCTTCCGCTAATTCGGCTGCTTTTTCGAGAAGTTGAGCAGCTTTTTCGAACTCTTCTTTGTAAGCATCGTGATACCAAACCACGATTAATTTTCCATTTTCATCACGTCTGATAAGCGTGTAAAGGCTTGTTTTGTCGGGGTCTTCGAGTGCTTCGAATTCTTCAGCTGTCATGTCTGCAGGATAAAAATTTGCACCTGTTGGTTTTGCATCATAGTCGTTAACCCAAGGCAAATTTCCGTTCAAACGTTCCCAAGGACCGTAGTTGATTTTCGCAAAAAATTGGTCTTCGATGTTACCTTTGAATTGTTCCAAGAACTTGTGTTTACAGCCGGTGTAGGCTTGTTTCCAAAACACATCGTCCATCAGCGTTGCGGCATCAAAAAGATACGACAACAATTGTTTTTCTTTTTCGTTGAATTGCGAAACATCGGTTTTCAATTCAATTAACGCAAAGTATTTTGCGTTTTCGGGATACGTGCATTCTTTGTTTTTCTTACAGTTGCACGATGTTGCGAGCATTGCCGTGAGAACGGTCATAGTAATAAGATTTTTTTTCATGTTGATTATTTTTTTGATTAAGTTTAGAATCCGATTTGAAAATTATATACAGCTATTTTTGCATTTCTCGGCATATTCCCTTGATTATAGAACAAACGAAATTTATTTTCACCTTGCTGTAATCCACTTGATGCCGGAGTTACGTTAGCGATAAGGGTTTGCCGTTGTCCCATTTGCAGACCTTCCGTATTATTGATTTGGAAACCTGTTACTGTTCCGTTGATTTCGATACAAAGTTCGTTGTCATACATCATTCCTTCTGCGTCAACCAAAATTCGCAGTTGTTGATTGGATAGATTTGGGATATTAATCGTGTATTCTTGCGTAGCGGGGGAATCCGGTGATAACAAGTCAAGTATGTAATTTTGATGAAGTCTCGGTTGATTTTTATCATACAAGAAAACCTTTACAAATTGATTACTCAAATCGTAGCGAAATGTGGTATTTCGAATGATAAAATCTCTACATAGAGGATCGGTCATCACATTTCTAAAGTAATAATCGGCAAAGAGCCATACTCTGTCGTTTTCGTTGAATAATTTCTGTAAAGCTTGTAAAGAATGGGCATTGGGTGTTACGGTATCCACGTCTTGCGGCTCATACGCATATATTTTAGCATTGTATCTCATTTGGCGAAATAAAAGAGTATTGGCAACATCCGTGTTGATATAGAAAACTGGATAACTGGTTATCGTTGCAAGAAGGATATCGTCCGGTAAAATTTCCCTTTTTGCAGATTTAAGCACAGATTGCCAATCTGCAAAATACCATCTTGACAACTCTGGTGGCATCACTTGTCCGTGTTTTTTGGTTTTTACCATAGTCCACGATTGTTGGTATGGAGATAAAACAAAAAGTGCGATCAGACATGTGACGATGGCTATTTTAGGAAGTCTTTTGTTATTCGGCAACCGTTGTCTAATTTGAATAATCAGTTCATCAAAAACCATCGCAATTCCCAACATCAAAAGAGGCGAAAGAAAGATAACATATCGTGGCAAAACAGGCTCTCTAAAAATAAAACTCATTAACAATAGAGGCACTGCGAATAGTGCAAACAAATATAATCCGGCTTTTCTATATCTGTACATCCCCAGAAACAATCCACCAAAACCTAACCACCAAAGCCAAGGCAAATCTGTTTTGAATACATCTAAATAAATTTTGAATACACTAAAGGGATCTTCTTTCCACAGAAACAGAATTCTTTCGGGAGTTGGAAAGACCTTGGCGATCACCCCTCCCAATACTTCGGTGGCTAAAATTTGGTTTGCAATTCCCTGAAACCAAGGCATAAACAAGAGCAAGAAATAGAGTAAAAATCCGTATGTAATGACCGCATTTACACTCAATATCTTTTTTACAACGGATTGTTTTTTGGATAAATTTACAAAAAACATCACAAAATGATAAAAAGCTATTGCAAAACCTGCCATAATCGCCAATGAGTGTGATTGCACCGCAAAAAGCATTACGACAAAGAAAATCGCAATTTGTTTTAAATTTATTTTGAAATAATTCAAGATTTTATTTTTCCCTTCGACGAAACGCTTTTGCACACCGAGACAATCTCCAAGATAATACATCAAAACTAAGAAAGCAAAGGCAAAGATCGCGTAGTTACGTGCTATTCTTGACCAAAAAACAAGATATAGCGAAAAGGTTACCAAAACGGCAGCAAACAAGCCCACATTTTTGGAAAAATATTTTTTCCCAACTAAATAGACCATCGGAATACATCCTACGCCAAACAGCACACTTACAAACCTCGCTACAAAGGGAGTGCATCCGAATATTTCAAAGAAAATATATTGGAGTATCGGCAGTACATAACCACTGGGGTCGTAGACTTGAAACGGAGTGCCCTCTCGTGCCGGCAGTACAAAAACATGTTCATCGACCCAAAGCGTAAGATAGTCCAAATTGATGCAACGAATAATCATCCCCACTATTGAAAGGAAAATAATCATTAACCAATACCGGTCAGGCCATTTTAAATTGCTTAAAAACCCGCCACTAACAGGTATTTCCTGTTGTTTGGCACGTTCTGTTTGTAGCGGTTTTTGTACCGATTTTGTTTTGGGTTGTTTCATGGCAGTCTATAATGTTTTTTAATTTTGTACATATCCAAAATTTGTCGAAAAAAATCCATCTTTTTGATTTTCGAACCATGCACATCGTGCCAAGCTGTGAGGGGAAATTCGTAAACTTTTTCATAGATGGCTTCCATTCCGTATTGTTTAATCATTCGAGCAAAAAGTTCAACGTCAAAAATCCAATTGGTGATAAAAGGTTTTTCAAAAATGAGCTGTGCTACCGATGTGCGAAAAATTTTTGCACCACATTGTGTGTCATAAATTCGTAACCCTCGAAGTGTGCGCGATGCAACGTTTGCAAATATTCTACTTGCAATTCCTCGCATAAATGTTCGTTCAATATTACCTCCAAGTCGTAAAATTCTACTACCAATTACAGCATGGTATGGTTTTGCTTTTATCAATTCGATCATCGCATATAAATCCTCTGCCGGCGTAGCCATATCGGCATCGTAAAAGGCAACAAAATCGGGGGTAGGAGAGGAATCTATCGCATGGAGTATGCCTTGTCTTACGGCTTCCGCTTTGCCTGAATTTTTTGGCAAATCCAATACCTTTATTACCGGATGTTCTTCTGCAAAACGATTCAGAACACGGAGCGTATTATCCTTGCTACCATCGTTCACAAACAACAACGAACAATCGGTGTGCTGCTCGACAAACGCTTTGAATTTATCAAGAGGCAAGCGTTTTTCTTCATTGTAACACGGTATGATGATGAATGTTTTCATAAAATTTCATTTTTTATTTTATCGTTGAAAAATTTGGCAGAAAAGGATACCGTTAAATATTTTATCAAAGTAACCATATCCTTTTGGCTTTTCTTTTTTGATTTTTCAACAACGATGTCGTAGAAAGGTGTGCGTGTTGCATAGTCCCAAAAGTATCGTCCTCGCTTGGTTTTGAAAAAACTTCTCCAAGGTTTATCCCAAACATAATGAATTATTTTTGGATTCTTATAGGCTTTGCATTTGGTGCACATCACGTTCCAATTCATCGAAGCATATTGAACTTTGTTCTCGCAAACAATATTTAATACTTCTTGGTCGGCAAACGGTAGGTTTCTTTGCAATTCGATCTGCATCATCTTTTCAAAAGTTACATTATCCCTAAAAACCTCTGTGTTGAAAACAAGAACACCCGAGCTAAAGTAATTTTGATAATTGCTTAGTCCCATTTTCTTGGCGTGATTCCGAATAACAGCTAAAACCCCAATATCTCTGACAGCTTTCAGCATACAATTCTCATCGGTATTATGCCATAAATCCGCCACATTTGCTAAGCATATCGTGTCAACATCAAGCCATATCACATATTTGTGTTCTGTGAACAAATAAGGAATTATCAAACGAAAAAGTGCATTGACAGTGTATCTCAAGTTTCTAACCTCGTAACCTTCGAAATACTTTGAAACATCAACGTATTCTACCGTAAAATTTTTATATGCTTCTATTTGATTTTGCAATAATTGTTTGTATTCATCCGATAACACTTGACATAAAACATAGATTTTGAAAGTTTGATTGGTATCCGCATTTTCCATGATGGATTGGATACTAACCGCCATATAGGGGAAATACCCGTCATCGGTAGCGAATACTATAGGGATAATATCCTTGGTCTCTTTATGTGTTGTCGCCGTCATGTTTGAGTTGGTTTTAACAGATTTTCCACGGCATAAAGTGGATAAACATCAATATTGCCGTAGGTAGAAAAATTTTCTTGCGAAGTGCGAATGCCTTTTGAGATTTTTTTTTCGTTCAAAAACATATTCAAACTTTGCATTTTTCCGTGCTTTCCTGATTTTACTTCGATAGGTACAATGTCTAATCCTTTTTGGATTAAAAAATCTACTTCGGCATGACTGTTTTTGGTTTCCCTTTTCCAATAATACAACGATGGTTTTCGCTGTGGAGATGCGTTTTTCAGCAATTCCAACCCAACGCTTAGCTCTGCAATTTGACCCTTATTTACAAGAGCCGATTCTGTGTCTAAAAGGATATCAATCAGGTCGAGTCCTAAGATTCGTTGGAATATCGCAGTGTCTAAAATCATATATTTTTTGTGTTTGGAATTGGTTTCTGCTCCAAGCGGGATACCGTTTCCGGCACTGTGTTGAATAACATAAATCAAGCCTGCCATTTCCAACAATTCGAGGCATTGTTTCACCAAATAAATGGTGCTTTGTTGTGATGTTTTGGTATAGATAAATTTTCGTCCGTTTTGCTGAATTACGGCATCAAACACGTCTTTCAGAACCAATGTCGGAATGCGTTTTCTATACTTTGCAAAATCATCAACATACGTATTGATCAGTTGATCCAGCACGTTTTGAGCCGTTATCAAATCTTGTGATTCTAAATAAACGGAAACCGCTTTGGGCATTCCCCCTACGATTAGAAATTTTTTATACCACACCAAAGCCAAATTGTGCACACTTTCCGAAAGAGGCTTTGTTGGCGATGCATTTTGAATTTCTTTAAGTAACAGCTCTTTCTTTGCAGCCTGAAGAAACTCCGAAAACGAAAACGGATACAAAAACAGCGAAGTAATTCGCCCCACACCAAACGAGGACAAGCCTTCCAATGCAAACTCCAACAGCGAACCCGCAGCAATAACGTGCAGTTGAGGAAATTGCTCCGAAAAATATCGCAAGGTTTGAATGGCTTTTGGCGATGATTGAATCTCGTCTAAAAACAACAGTGTTTCGTTTGGAACAATCGGCGTATCGTAGAGAATAGAAAGTTGTTGTGCAATCTCAAGTGGATCGGAGAAATTATCAAACACCATTCTCGCTTTCGTATTTTGTTCTAAATTTACTTCGACAAAATACTTGAATTTTTTTCCGAAAAATCGAACCAAAGACGTTTTTCCAACTTGACGTGCACCTCGCAAAAGCAAGGGTTGCCGATGGGTACTAACCTTCCAGTGTAGCAGGTCTTTTTCGAGGTTTCTTAATAAAAAATTCATTTTGCTCTATTACAGTGTGTTAGGTTTTGATATTTTAATTTTCCAATCCTAAAAAGGCATGACTATTTCAATTTTCCAATGCAAAGATAGTCATTTTTTTTTAATTTTCCAAATTAATTACTATTCTCATTTTGAATTATCGTTTAATTTTCCGATTCGAATTCTAAGCATTTATTTTTACATGAATTTATACATCATATTGCGAGCAAAGGTCATTACATTGACCATGAATTTTCCGAATAATAGCGTGGCTTTCGAGATGTCGTGTAATTTTTGTTGATACAACAATGTGAAGTAGTCTTTCACCACTTTAGCTTGTTGCCAACCGGCTTTGGACGTGGTTGATGTTGTTACGATGCGGAAGAAAAACAACGGCTCTTTGATTACAAACAAATTGCCATGCAATAGCATTTTGCAGAACAAATCAAAATCGTTGCAATAGGTGAAATACTTGTCTTCTATAACACCGGAAGTCTTACGTAACACATCGGTTTTCATCAACGGCAGACCGGGTTCGCCAATGATATTTGTGCCATTGCGGATGCTTTTTTGCACAACTTTTTTTCCGTCAATAATTCCTCCTTTTCCGGGGAATTTTTTCACAAACAAATGTTTTCCGTTTTGATTGATAATACGCTTTTCAGCGGTTACTAAAACGATATTTTTGTCCGAATTTTCTTCAAATGCACGCACCTGTTTTTCGATGCAATCGGGTGTAATCAAATCATCAGCACAAAACAATTTGGCGTACGTTCCGGTGGCGTACGACAAGGCTTTGTTGTAGTTTCCCGAACTGCCTAAATTCTGTTCATTGACATGTATGGAAATGCGTGGATCGGAAAATGTTTTTACAATTTCGATCGTGTTATCTTTAGATTGATCATCGCAAATAATAATTTCCAAATTGGTGTAAGTTTGTGCCAACACCGACTGCAACGTTTCGCCGATAAACGGCGCAGCGTTGTAGCAAGGAATACATATCGAAACAAGTGGTTGCATAGTTTTTTTATTGTTTGTCAAAAGTATTAAAATTTATTATCAAGTGAACTGTTCAAACTAAGTTTTTTTATTAGATGCAACGGAATTATTGCTTTGTTAACTGCAACTACACATTAAATTTCTATCGCCGTAGGCATCGTCTACACGTCCAACGGAGGACCAATATTTATCATCGTGCGGTTGTGGGAATGCTGCTTTTTCTCTGGTATATGCGTGATTCCATTCATTTGCAGTAACTGCGTACATCGTGTGTGGTGCATTTTTCAAGAGATTGTCAACCTTGTCGGATTTTCCGTTTTCAATATCGGCAATTTCTTGACGAATAGAAATAAATGCATCAATCAAACGATTGATTTCCGAAAGGGGTTCGCTTTCGGTTGGTTCAACCATCAAGGTTCCATGTACAGGAAAAGCCACGGTTGGTGCGTGAAAGCCGTAGTCCATCAAGCGTTTGGCAATGTCGCCAACTTGCACATTTGCACTCGTGCTAAATGCGTTGCAATCCATAATCATTTCGTGTGCAACCATGCCGTGTTCACCAACATACAAAATCGGGAAATGGTTTTGAAGTTTGGCTTTCATGTAATTGACGTTGAGAATTGCAACTTTTGTAGATTCTGTCAGCCCTTGTCTGCCAAGCATTTTGATGTATCCGTAAGTAATCGGCAAAATCATCGGATAGCCGAACGGCGATGCTGAAACCGCCGAAATACCTTGCTCTCCGCTCGTTTTCACTTGCGTATGATTCGGTAAAAACGGAACCAAATGTTCGGCAACTCCAATCGGACCAACACCCGGACCGCCGCCACCATGTGGCATAGCAAAGGTTTTATGCAAATTCAAATGACAAACATCTGCACCCATAATTCCCGGAGAAGTCAGTCCTACCTGTGCATTCATGTTTGCTCCGTCCATATAAACTTGTCCGCCGTTATCGTGAATTATTTTGATGATATCCAAAATGGATTCTTCGAAAACCCCGTGAGTAGAGGGATACGTGATCATGATACACGACAAGTCTTGTTTGTGTTCTTCCGCTTTTTGTTTCAAATCTTCAACATCAATTTCACCGTTCGACAACGATTTTACGATAACAATTTTCATACCTGCCATTGCTGCTGTTGCGGGATTGGTGCCGTGTGCGGAAGCAGGAATCAAACATACATTGCGATGATTTTCGCCACGCGAACGATGAAACGCTTGAATGACCATCAAGCCCGCATATTCGCCGGCAGCACCGGAATTAGGCTGAAACGACATTTTTGCAAAGCCGGTAATTTCGCACAAATCTTTGTTCAAATTTTCAATCAATTCGTAATAACCCTCCGCTTGATTTTTTGGAACAAACGGATGAATTCCGCCGAATTCTCCAAACGTAATCGGCATCATTTCCGCAGCAGCGTTGAGTTTCATGGTACATGAGCCGAGCGGAATCATCGCACGATTTAGCGAAAGATCTTTAATTTCAAGTTTTTTAATGTATCGCATTAAAGCGGTTTCGCTGTGATGCGAATTGAAAACATCGTGTGTCAAAAACGGCGATTTGCGTTTCAAAGTTTCCGGAATTCCGGTGTCATCCTGAGCGAAACGAAGGAGCTGTTCGCCAATGGATTCCTCGCTATGCTCGGAATGACGGTCTTTCTTTGCAGCTTTCGCGAAAATGTTCAAGATATCGTCAACATCAGATTTTGCGGTAGTTTCATTCAAACTGATTCCGATTTTTTTATCGTCGAAATAACGGAAATTGATTTCAAACGACAAGGCAATTTGTCGGAATTCCTCCATTTTCACATCGCTTGGAAGTTCGATCATCAGTGTATCAAAGAACGTTTTGTTCAATGTTTTATAGCCGTATTTTTCAGCTTCCATCGACAAAACTCCGGTCATGGTATGGATATTTTGTGCGATATTTCGAATGCCTTCTTGTCCGTGATAAACGGCGTAGAACCCGTTCATAATCGCCATTAGAGCAGATGCTGTACAGATATTCGATGTTGCTTTTTCGCGTTTGATATGTTGTTCGCGTGTGGCGAGTGCCATACGTAATGCTCGATTGCCGTGTGCATCCACTGTTACGCCGATGATTCGTCCCGGAAATTGACGTTTGAAATCTTCTTTGCAAGCAAAAAATCCTGCAGCCGGACCACCAAATCCTAACGGTAATCCGAATCGCTGTGTTGAGCCAACCACGCAGTCTGCACCCCATTCGCCCGGAGGCGTGAGTAAGGCTAACGACATCAAATCGGCAGCAACTGCAACGAAAACATTTTGTTCTTTCGCTTGTTTTACTAATTCCGAATAGTCAGCAATAGAGCCACATTGCATCGGATATTGAACGATTGCACCAAATACATTTTCGGTCAATTGAAATTCGGTATGTTTCACAATTTCTAATTCGATGTTCAACGGGAATGCTCGTGTTTTCAGTACATCTATCGTTTGTGGAAATAAATCTTGCGACACTAAAAAACGATTTGCACCGTTTTTTGTTTTTTCTTTCGAACGTGAATTAAAAAACATAATCATCGCTTCTGCCGCTGCTGTGGCTTCATCTAAAAGACTTGCATTTGAAATCGGCATCGCGGTCATGTCCATAATCATCGTTTGATAATTCAACAATGCTTCCAAACGACCTTGCGATATTTCCGCTTGGTACGGCGTGTAGGACGTATACCAACCCGGATTTTCCAACACGTTTCGCAAAATCGGTGCAGGTGTAATCGCCGAATAATAGCCCATTCCGATGAATGAGCGAAATGTTTTGTTTTTCGAGGCAATCGCTTTGATGTGGTTAAGATATTCAAATTCGTTCATTCCACTTGGTAAATCAAGTGGTTTGGGCAATCGAATTTTTTCGGGAATTGTTTTTTCAATCAGTTCGTCCATTGATTTTACACCAATGGTTTTGAGCATTTCGGCTTGTTCGGCTGTTGTTGGTCCAATGTGTCTGGATAAAAAATTGTTGGTTATCATGGTTTATTTTTTTTTATTGACGGAGTTAAAATGACGATTGAAATTCTAAAAATTTAGGAGCAATTTTATCTTTTTCAGATAATATCGGATTGTCGAAACCCCAGTTGATATTGAGG
Organism: Bacteroidales bacterium; assembly: GCA_009777915.1. Classification (GTDB taxonomy): domain Bacteria; phylum Bacteroidota; class Bacteroidia; order Bacteroidales; family P3; genus WRKV01. The sequence continues at coordinate 13,656 of WRKV01000048.1, forward strand.
GTTTCGTCGTTCCAAAGCAATGAGCCTTCGGATTCTTTGTTGTAAAATTGCGAACATTTATACGAAAAAATCGTATCATCTTCCAACACCAAAAAACCATGTGCAAACCCTTCCGGAATGTAAAACATACGCTTGTTTTGTTCGGAAAGTTCAACACAAACGTGTTGTCCGTAAGTAGGTGAATTCTTGCGAATATCAACGGCTACATCTAATACAGCACCCTTTACAACACGTACTAATTTTGCTTGTGCAAACGGTGGATTTTGAAAATGCAAACCACGTAAAACGCCGCGTTGCGATTTGGATTCATTGTCTTGAACGAATACGTTATCCATACCTAAATCTTTCATTTTTTGATACGAGTACGATTCAAAGAAATAGCCTCTATCATCAGTGAATACAGATGGTTCGAGGATTTTTAGATCCGGTATTTTGGTGTCGATTAGTTTCATATTTACAAATGTACTGCTTGTCCGTATGCTGTGGCAACCGCTTCCATCAAGGCTTCCGACATAGTCGGGTGCGGGTGAATCGCCGATAAAATTTCGTTTGCTTTAATTTGATTTTCTCGAATGATAACCGCTTCGGCAATCATTTCGGTAACATTGTCGCCAATCATGTGGCAACCTAATAGTTCATCGGTTTTCGCATCAAAAATCACTTTCACAAAACCGTCTCTATTGCCTGCTGCGGTGGCTTTTCCGGATGCTGTGAAAGGAAATTTTCCAACCTTAATATCGTATCCGGACTCTTGTGCTTTTTTCTCGGAAAGCCCGACAGATGCGATTTCCGGAGTGGTGTATGTACAACCCGGAACATTATTATAGTTTACCGGATGCGGATTCAAACCTGCAATTTTTTCAACGCACACAAGGGCTTCATGCGATGCGACATGTGCCAACGCAGGACCATGAACCACATCGCCAATAGCATAGTATCCGTCCTGATTGGTGCGATAATACTCATCAACCTTGATTTTTGTTCCTTCAATTTCGATGCCGGTTTCTTCCAGTCCGATGTTTTGGATATGGGTTGTAACGCCAACTGCCGACAGCACAATTTCCGCCTCAACCACTTCTTCGCCTTTTTTAGTTTTGATAACACATTTGCATAAATCCCCTGTGATATCAACACGTTCAACGTTTGAATCCACCATCACTTTCATGCCGTTTTTTCGGAATGAGCGACTGAGTTGTGCAGAAATATCCGCATCTTCCACAGGAACAATTTGAGGCATGAATTCCACCAACGTTACTTTGGTTCCGATAGATTGATAAAAATGTGCAAATTCCGAACCGATTGCTCCGGAGCCAACAACCACCATAGATTCCGGCTGTTTTCGCAACGTCATTGCTTTGCGGTAATCAATAATTTTTTCGCCGTCTTGCGGTAGATTCGGCAATTCGCGACTGCGAGCACCTGTGGCGATGATGATATGATTTGCTGTATACTCAGTAATTTCGCTATTTTCCACACTTTGAACTTCAACAATTTTATTAGGCTTTATTTTTCCAAAACCACGAATGATATCCACTTTATTTTTTTGCAATAAAAATGCAATGCCTTTATTCATTGCTTCTGCAACGCCACGACTGCGAGTTACCATCGCATCCAAATCGGCTTTTGCCGTGCTTTCGAGGTTTACGCCGTAACTTTGTGCATGAAGTACGTATTGAAAAACTTGTGCACTTTTCAGCAATGCTTTCGTAGGGATACAGCCCCAATTCAAACAAACACCGCCCAAATCGGCACATTCCACGACGGCAGTTTTTAAGCCCAACTGAGCACCTCGAATCGCCGCCACATAACCACCCGGTCCACTTCCAATCACTATTAAATCGTAATTCATCTTAAACTGTTTTATTCATTGCAAAGATACGAAAAAAAATTGACATGCACAGCATTTCGTTTTTTTTTTCAAAAATTTTTCGTATCTTTGCAGTCTAATTTTAATTAAAAAATATGTAAATAAACGGAAATATAAATAAAACATAGCGTTTGCTATTATTCCAAATACTCCGAAACCTAGTAAATTTCAAAAAGTATTTCCACGAATAAATTGTGAATGCCTATGCGGTAGCATGGGTATGGTTATTCCGGAAATACAGGTATTACTAGGACCTCGGAGCATGGAAAAAATATCCATGCTTTTTTTATTGTCTAAAGTCAAAAATCTAAACCAAAATACCTATGAAAAAAATCACCCTTATTTCAATCCTTCTCGCAAGTTTTGCGACCCAAAGTTTTGCTCATTGTCCTATTCCGCAGTGGTGCCCATCTGCCCCCTTGCATCAAACTCTTTGCCCCGGCGATACCATCGACCCTATCGAATTTCCTTCGGTGATAGCTAAAACCCTAATCGTCACTTGGTGGACGGACGAGACACGCACCAACTTTATGCTCACTCCTCCTCCCGGCATTACAGTTTCCGGCACCTCTACTCCAACTCCGCTCGGCGACAGGGAATACGCATGGCCTGTTTCCATAAAAGGTGCACCAACAGCCATCGGTACTCACCACTACACCGTGAGCAATACCTGTGGTGTAGAGCTGCTACATGGTAGCATCACTTTGGGACCACCAGTTCCAACTACACCGGGAACCATCGCGTTTAGCAATAATCCTGTTTGTACAGGTGCATTCACAGCGAGCATTGCTGCTGTGAGCGGTGCAACGTCCTATAACTGGACTATTCCGGGAAGTATGACCCATGACGGCAGTGATGGAACCACCATCAACATTACCGATGC
>WRKV01000049.1 GCA_009777915.1 Bacteroidales bacterium
ACAAGAAGCCACTTATGAAAGTGCTTGGAAATTAATTCAAGAAAATGCAAAAGGCATTAGAGAAATGAAAAAAGAAAGACGGAAAGATTGGGAAAAAAGCCGTAAAGATTGGGAAGAAATTCGCCAAAAATTTAAAGAAATGAGAGAAAGCCTTACACGCACTGAAAAGATGATTGAAAATACTAATAAAGAAACAAGAGAAAACCTTACACGCACTGAAAAGATGATTGAAAATACCAATAAAGAAACAAGAGAAAATCTTACGCGCATGATTGAAAACACCAATAAACAGATTGGTGGCATTTCAAGAAGCAACGGCGAGTTTTGCGAAGAGTATTTTATCAACTCTTTTAAAGAAAACCCTACCTTTATGGGGGAAAAGTACGATTATGTTGTTGAGTATCTTAGACCTTATCCAAATACTGTAATTGCCGATGAGTATGATTTAATATTGCATAATGGAAGTACGGTTGTGATCATTGAAATGAAATACAAGGCAAGTATTGAGGATGTAGGAAAAATGTTCTCAAAACTACACTCCTACCGCGCCAATTATCCCATGAATAAAGATTACAAAGTTTATTTGGCGTTGGCATCCTTTCGTTTTCCTGCAAAAGTGAGACAACGTGCCGATGAAGAAGGTATTGTGCTTATTGAACAAAGAGGAGAGAAAATAGAAGTGATTAGCAAAAAGGTAAAAACGTGGTAAGCAATTAAGTAGCAATGGGGCGTGCCCCATTGTCTGAAATTAAGAATTAAAAATGAGTAAAAATGGGGCGTGCTCCATTGTCTAAAATTAACAATATGAATAACAACGAAATACGCTCAGAATTTTTGAATTTTTTTAAGTCAAAACAACATACCATTGTGCATTCCGCACCTATGGTCATTAAAAACGACCCAACCCTAATGTTTACAAACGCAGGAATGAATCAGTTTAAAGATATATTTCTGGGAAATCAACCGGTTGAACATCTGCGCATTGTTAATTCTCAAAAATGTTTGCGCGTTTCAGGAAAACACAACGATTTGGAAGAAGTGGGTAGAGACACCTACCACCACACCATGTTCGAGATGCTCGGCAACTGGTCGTTTGGCGACTATTTTAAGGAAAAAGCGATAGAATGGGCGATGGAGTTTTTGACCGAAATATTAAAATTGGACAAAAACCGATTGTATGCCACCGTTTTTGAAGGTGATAAAAAAGATAAAACAGAACCGGATTTAGAGTCTCTTGAATTTTGGAAAAACCATCTCCCCGAATCACATATTTTGTACGGCAACAAAAAAGACAACTTTTGGGAGATGGGAGAAACCGGACCTTGCGGTCCCTGTTCCGAAATTCATATTGATTTGCGCGATGAAGAAGAGAGAGCCAAAATTGAGGGTGCCTCCCTCATCAATAAAAATCATCCCTTAGTGATAGAAATATGGAATTTGGTGTTTATTCAGTACAACCGCATTTCGTCCGGTGAACTGCAAAAACTTGCCGATAAACATGTGGACACCGGTATGGGTTTTGAACGCCTCTGTATGGCGGTGCAAGGAAAAAAATCGAACTACGATACCGATGTTTTTCAACCTCTTATTCAAAAAATTGCACAATTATCCCATAAAAAGTATGGAGATGATGAACCCACCGACATTGCCCTGCGGGTAGTGGCAGACCACTTGCGTGCGGTAAGTTTTGCCATAACCGATGGACAACTGCCCTCCAACACGGGAGCAGGCTACGTGATTCGCAGGATTTTGCGCCGCGCCATCAGATACGGATATACTTTTCTTGGATTCAACGAACCCTTTATCTGTCAATTAGTGAATACCCTTGTGCAAAATATGGGGCACGCTTTCCCCGAACTGATAACCCAACAAAACCTCATTGAAAAAGTGATTCGCGAAGAGGAAAATTCATTCCTCAAAACATTGGCAAGCGGAATACAACGGTTTGAAGTAGGGGCATCCCTTGCGGATGCCCGCAATGACAATGCGGATGCCCGCAATGACAATGCGGATGCCCGCGAAGCCGGACGGGGTAGTTTAATCTCCGGTGCATTTGCTTTTGAACTCTACGATACTTTCGGATTTCCGATAGATTTAACCCAACTTCTTGCTGCCGAAAAAGGAATGACAGTGGATATGGAAGGTTTTTATCAAGGATTGGAAGCACAAAAACAACGCTCTCGTGCCGCCGCCGCCATAGAAACAGAAGATTGGGTAGAGTTGATAAAAACCGAAAAATCTACACAATTTGTAGGTTATGATACCTTAGTATGTGAGTCTAAAATATTGAAATACAGAAATGTAAAATCGAAAGGAAAAAGTTATTATCAATTAGTGTTGGAAAAAACGCCCTTTTACGCAGAATCGGGCGGACAAATGGGAGATACCGGAGTTTTAGAAACAATTAACGATACCATCGAGATTGTGAATACCATAAAAGAGAACAACTTAATGGTGCATATCTGCAACCGTTTGCCCGAAAATCTCAATGCCGTTTTTACCGCAAAGGTAGATGAAGAAAAACGACTTTCCACCCAAAACAACCACACTGCCACCCATTTATTGCATTTTGCATTGCGTAAAGTTCTCGGAACGCACGTTGAACAGAAAGGCTCAATGGTAGCCCACGACAGATTCCGTTTCGATTTTTCACACTTTGCAAAAGTAGAAGACGAACAGTTGAGAGAAGTAGAAACTTTAGTAAACGACTGGGTGCGCAAAAATATCCCACTTTGCACTTTTTATGATATTCCAATGGAAGAGGCGTTAGCGATGGGTGCTATGGCACTGTTTGGAGAAAAATATGGCGACAAAGTGCGCGTAGTTCAATTCGGAAATTCTATTGAGTTGTGTGGGGGAACGCATACTTCCGCAACGGGAAATATTGGCTATGTAAAAATCATTTCAGAAAGTGCTATTGCTGCCGGAGTGCGCCGAATAGAAGCCATTACGGGAAATGAAGCCGTAAAATTTGTGAACGATATTTTATTGGTGATGAATGATGTGAAACAGTTTCTAAAATCTTCCAATATTTTGCAAGGATTACAAAAAATGGCAGAAGAAAACGACAAATTCCGTAAAGAGATTGACGAGTTTGCGGCTGAGCGCGTATCGCGTTTTATAGAGATGGTGGACAAAAAAATTGAACAATACAACGGATATAATGTAATTCAGCAGATAACCGTGCTACCTCCCGATATTCTCAAACAGGCTGCCTACCGACTCAGAAATCATAAAGAAAATTTTGTGATTATCTTAGGCTCAAATTACGAAGACAAACCAAATTTGGTAGTTGCTTTGTCGGATGATTTGGTTGCCAAAGGGTTGAATGCGGGTAATATCGTTCGTGAAGCCGCTAAGTTGATGCAGGGCGGAGGAGGCGGACAACCATCTTTGGCTACTGCCGGAGGAAAAGATTGTGGCGGCTTGGAGGCTACCCTAAAAAAAGCGTTAGAATTGGTGGGGTGAGAATTTATTTCCCCAAAAAATAGAGCATAGGATTTACGGGGCTGCCGTTATACCAAATTTCAAAATGTAAGTAAGGTTTCGGAGATTCCGTGCCTTTGTTTCCCATAGTAGCAATGGGGTCGCCGTTTTTAATTTTGGTACCCACTTTCTTCAAAAATTTATCTACATTCTTATACATAGAAATAATATTCCCACTGTGTTGAACCATCATAATATTCCCTTCATTTTCTGATGCTTCTGTAAAAATTACAACGCCATCGGCAATAGAGGTTATCAAAGTTCCCTTTTCATTTTCAATATCTATTCCAAAATGTTTGTCGGGTATGGAAAAACGATTTACAATGGTGCCTAATGCGGGCATTGTAAAAGCAAATTCCGGAGTTGTAATATACTGAGATAATGGAATATAACTTTTAGTACTGCGTTCGGTAATCTCTAAAATCAGTTGCTCTGCTATTTCATTCACTTGTTTGGTTGCCTGTTCTGCTTTCTCTTTGTTGGTAACTCTTGGGGTAACTTCGCTTTCCACAGGGGCATTCATCTCTTCAAAAACAACAATGTCGTTTAATAGATTTACAAAATTATCTAAATATACTTTTTGTATGGCATGAATTTTTTCAATAGAATCAACCCGAATTAACATTTTTTTATAGAGATTATATTCTATCGGATTAGTGTATCCGGGCACATAAACGCGCAAAGGAGTAAAAGCAATGAGCAGGGCAGTTAAAGTAGTAATGAGCAGAAAAGTAGTGATACCCAATACAAAAATCTTTCTTGGTGTTAATCTTAGTTTAAAAACTTCGGATAAATTTTTTTCATTTCTGATAACCAAACTAAAATGGCGAGACCAGTTTTTTCTTAATTTTTTCCAGAACAGTTTAAAACTTTTAGACTTCATTATTAACACATTAAGATAATGCCTGATTTACTTTTTGTGATGATTCCATAATAGAATTGTATTCTTCGGGGGTAATATCGCTGGTAAAGAAATGTACGGGGTTTACGGGTGTTCCGTTTCTCCACACTTCATAATGCAAGTGCGGTCCCATAGAGAGTCCGGTAGTGCCCACATAACCAATCAATTCGCCGCGTTTCACTTTTTGACCGGGTTTCACTGCTCTTTTCGACAAGTGCGCATACATAGTTTGATAGGAAAAGCCGTGGTCAAGAATCACAATAATTCCGTAATTGGAAGATGCTTGATTTCTCGACACCACACCATCGGCAGTAGCATACACAGGAGTTCCTTTGGGTGCAGTAATATCAACCCCTTCGTGCCTGCGAGAGATTTTTAAGATGGGATGAATGCGCATCCCAAATCCGGAGGTTACATTATACATATTTTTAATAGGACGAATAGCCGGAATGGCTGCCAAAAATTCACTCTTTCGTTCTGCCAAACGGTAAAGCGTATCCAAAGATTTACGCTCTTCACTTAATTTTACTAACAGTTGGTTGGTTTTTAAATCAATATTCATCAACAACTGCATCGTTTCATTAAAGGGAATAGAATCGTAGCGTGTTTTTAAATCAAACCAGGGATCTCTTTTTTCCAACGGAATCGGGTCTGCTTCAAGTATGGAACGATACACATGGTCGTCTCTATTTTGAATATCAACAAGCACAACATCCATCACTTCCAATTTTTCTTCAATGAGTTTCATTTGCTCAATTAATTGATTGTTTTCGCGTTGCAACATTTTTTCTCTTGGTGAATCAAAAACATAAAAGGCAAACCAGAGCACTAAAACGGCAAAAGCGATGGCAGTAGCAAACAGCCAAAGCGTACGTTTCACCACTCCCCAAAAGGTAAGTTTCGCTTTCTCAAACGACATGGTATCGGGGTTGAAGAAATAGAAATTTCGAGCCACTTTTTATTAATTAACTAAATACAAACTTATTTATTCCTTTTTTATTATATCTTCAAATATTCGGAAAGCAATGGTATCTTGCTTTGCTATCTCAAAACGATTAATTATACTAATCAGTTTATCAGCATATTGTGGGTTTGTGGCGTATCCTGCTGCTTTCAGTTCTTTTGCCCAGCCCGGGTAATCTAAAACATCGAGGGTAAATAATTTGGCATAACGCGGTCGGGAAGTTAAAAACAAAGAATGGTCATTGTAAGAATCTTCAACTCTGAGATATTTCCGAAAACATTCCTGCCGCTCATCATCATCGTGCCGAATGGTATCACCTTTCCATTCTATATGGCATTTTATTCCGAAGTGGTTGTTGCCCGCAGTTGCCAACCGACTTGTTCCGCAGGCACTTTCAAAAATGCCCTGTGCCAGCGTAATACTTGCCGGAATCTTGTATTCTACCATTTTTTCAATGGCAATACCTTTGTAAGTTTCAATGTAGTTGTAAATGTCGGTTTCGGTGTACTGCGCAAAAAGGAAAAAAGGGAGAAAGCAGAAAAAGGTAAGAGGTATGAGGTATGAGGTTTGAGGTTTGAGGTTTGAGGTTTTCATATATGTATAGATTTTGATTTTCGATTGCCGTAGGCTGAAACCTACGGTTAATAAATTAACTCCTTTAACTCCTTTAATTCTTTAACTCCTTTTTTAATTGAATTAGGCGGCAAATATATAAATCATTAAACATTAATCGCTATTTTTCACTATTTTCGCACGCCAAAATAAAATAAGATGAAAACGAGAATACAAAAAGCAAAACAGGTAACGTGGATAGGGTTTATTGTCAACGTTATTTTATCCTCAATCAAAATTTTTACCGGTTTTATTGGAAAGAGTTCCGCCATGATTGCAGATGGGATTCATTCACTTAGCGACCTGATTACAGACCTGATTGTAATTGTTTTTTTCCGCATTTCCGATGCTGAAAAAGATGATAAACATCCTTACGGGCACGGAAAATTTGAAACTTTTTCTACTTTTTTAATCGCATTGATACTTTTTGTTGTAGGGTTGGGGATTTTTTATAGTGGAACAAGCAAAATAATATCTGTGATAAAAGGTGAAGATTTACCGCAACCTCATCTTATTGCATTTTGGGTGGCTATTGTTTCTATTGTTTGCAAAGAGGTCTTGTTTCAATATACTAAAATTGTTGGAAAACAGATTAACAGTCAGTCGGTTATTGCAAATGCGTGGCATCATCGCAGCGATGCTTTTTCTTCCATTGGGGTTACTGTTGGAATTGCGGGTGCTATTTTTCTCGGAGATAAATGGGTAATTTTAGACCCCATTGCAAGTGTGGTGGTAAGTTTCTTTATTTTGAAAGTAGCGATAGAGTTGTCATTGCCAAGCATTCAAGAATTGATGGAAGCCTCGCTCCCCAAAGAGATTGTTCATACTATTGAAAAGATTATTATGGAAGATAGTGAAATTAAGAGTTTTCACAAACTGCGCACACGCAAAATAGGGGAAGTGTTTGTGATAGATGTACATATTCAGTTAGAAAACCATATATCATTAGTTCAGGCGCACAATATTTCGGGTGCTTTATCACACCGCCTTCGTGAAACATTTGGTAAAAGAACGCAGATTAACGTTCACACCGAACCGAGTTAGGGTTGAAAGCGGAGAGAGGGGGATTCGAACCCCCGGTAGGGTTACCCCTACGACAGTTTAGCAAACTGTTGGTTTCAGCCACTCACCCATCTCTCCGTGTTTTGACTGAATAAAAATCGGGTACAAAGATAATATTTTTTTTTGAAATAACCAAATTTTTTTTGACAATTCATTTTTTTTTTGTATCTTTGTGGGTTATTTCTGATTGAATACGATTATGATGATAGATATTACTTTACCCGATGGAACTGTAAAACCTTTTGAAAAGGGCGTTTCAGCAATGGATGTGGCGAAAAGCATTAGCGAAGGTTTGGCACGAAATGTGCTTGCTGCAAAATTTAATGATATTATTATTGATGCACACCGACCGCTCGAAACTAATGGTTCGTTGCGACTTCTAACGTGGAACGATACCGAAGGCAAACAAGTGTTTTGGCATTCGTCGGCGCATATCTTGGCGGCTGCTGTTGAAGAACTGTATCCGGGTGTGAAATTCGGCATAGGTCCTGCCATTGAAAATGGATTCTATTACGATATTGACTTCATGCAATACGCCGTCAATCCTAACGATTTCGCAAAAATAGAGGCAAAATTTTTAGAATTGGCTGCACAAAAATCCGTATTCACTCGACAGGATATTTGCAAAGCAGAGGCACTCGATTTCTTCAAGAAAAAAGACGATGGATACAAGTTGGAACTGATAAACGAGTTGGAAGACGGCACGATATCGCTTTACGAAAGTGGCGATTTTACTGACCTTTGCCGTGGTCCGCACATTCCCGATACATCGGTTATCAAAGCCGTAAAAATTTTGAGTTTGGCCGGTGCATTTTGGCGTGGCGATGAAAAACGTAAACAGCTGACACGCTTGTATGCGATTTCGTTTCCGAAACAAAAAGAGCTCGCCGACTATTTGGTACTACTCGAAGAGGCGAAAAAACGCGACCATCGGAAACTCGGCAAAGAGCTGGAATTATTCATGTTTTCGCAACCTGTCGGACAAGGTTTGCCCATGTGGCTACCCAAAGGAACTGCACTTCGCGAACGTTTGGAAAACTTTTTGAAACGTGCACAAAAGAAAGCCGGATATCAACAAGTGATGACTCCGCACATCGGAGATGTCAATCTTTACAGGACTTCCGGACATTATGAAAAATACGGAAAAGATTCGTTTCAGGCGATTAACACACCGTTTGAAGGTGAGGAATTTTTGTTGAAACCAATGAATTGTCCGCACCACTGCGAAATCTACAAACTCAAACCGCGTTCTTACAAAGATTTGCCATTGCGTTATGCGGAATTCGGAACGGTTTATCGTTACGAACAAAGTGGTGAATTGCACGGATTGACGCGTGTTCGCGGGTTTACGCAAGACGATGCACATATTTTTTGTACGCCCGACCAGTTGAAAGATGAATTCAAAGCGGTCATCGATATTATTTTGTATATCTTTAAAACCCTTGATTTCAAAGACTACACAGCACAGATCTCGTTGCGTGATCCGAACAATACAACTAAGTATATCGGCTCTGATGAGAATTGGGAAAAATCCGAACGTGCTATCATCGAAGCCGCAGCAGAAAAGGGTTTGGTAACAACTACCGAACTTGGCGAGGCAGCGTTTTACGGTCCGAAATTAGACTTTATGGTGAAAGATGCTATTGGTCGCAAATGGCAATTGGGCACGGTTCAAGTGGATTACAATTTGCCTGAACGTTTCGAATTGGAATACATCGGTGCCGACAATCAAAAGCATCGTCCGGTGATGATTCATCGTGCGCCATTCGGTTCAATGGAGCGGTTTGTAGCGGTTTTGATTGAACACACCGGAGGCAATTTTCCGTTGTGGTTAACTCCTGAACAGTTTATTATTTTGCCGATTTCAGAAAAATATTTAGACTATGCCGAAAAGGTAAAACTCGAACTCGAATTGCAGGATTGCCGCGGTATTATTGACGAACGAAATGAAAAAACCGGCAGAAAAATCCGTGATGCAGAGTTGAATAAAATTCCGTATATGCTTATCGTTGGCGAAAAAGAGGAAGCCGAAGGCACTGTTTCCGTTCGCAAACGCGGCGAAGGTGATTTAGGAGCAATGAGTGTGGAAACCTTTGCTAATCGGGTCAATGAGGAAGTTCGTGCAATGATAGAATAACAAAACAATTAAACAAAATATCAATAAAAACAAAACACATTTGGCAACACCATTTAAACCAAAATCGGGATTTAGACCCAACACCAACCGCTTTGGGAATCGCGGTCCTGTGAAAAAAGAGGCGTTACACGCCATTAATGAACGTATTTTTGCACCGATGGTTCGTTTGGTCGGCGACAACACGGTCAACGACATCGTGGAACTCCGCGTGGCTCTGCAAGAGGCAGAAAGACAAGAGTTGGATTTAGTTGAAATTTCTCCGACTGCAAATCCTCCGGTTTGTCGAATTATGGATTATCAAAAATTTCTTTATGAGCAAAAACGTAAGCAGAAAGAGATTAAAGCAAATTCTGCAAAAGTTACGGTTAAAGAAATTCGTTTAGGACCACAAACCGATGAGCACGATTTCAATTTCAAGTTGAATCATGCTGTTAAATTTCTGAAAGATCATCATAAAGTCAAGGTAGACGTGTTTTTCAGAGGTCGTACAATTGTTTACAAAGAACAAGGCGAGGCTATTTTATTGAAGTTTGCCGATGCCTTATTGGAGTACGGAAAGCCTGAATCCATGCCGAAACTCGAGGGAAAACGCATGATCATGATGATAGCTCCGAAAAAATAATATCTTTGTAAATGTTTGTAAAGATATTATTTTAGGTGATTTGTTAGTTTTTGGTTGTTAGGGTTATTTCCCAATACAAAATCGCGAAAACACAGACCCAAGAATGTCCTCCGTAGAGATCTCACCGGTAACTTCCGATAGGCAAAACAACGAACTTCGAATATCTATGGCAACAAGGTCTGTAGAAATTCCTTCTTTCAAAGATTTTTCAGAATTGGTGATAAATTCTAAAGCTCGATTCAACGCTTCGTAATGTCGCAAATTGCTAACCAACGTGCGGTCTGAAACTCTCTGCTCGCCTGCAAAATCAAGTAGTTTTTCAACCAATTTTTCAATACCGATTTCGTTTTTGGCAGAGATTAAAATTTCATCGCCTGTGGCGGTGATGTTTGTTATTTGGTCGATTTTGTTGATGACGTTGATAACGTGTTTCCCTTGTAAATCGCCATAATCGGAGGTATCCGGTAGGGGCGTATTGCATACGCCCTTGCTTGCAATTGTGGTAAATGTTTGCGGGGGCGTATTGCATACGCCCCTACAATCGTGCACAACAATCACAATCTGTGCCTTCTCAATTGTTTTTTTAGTGCGTTCGATGCCAATGTTTTCAATGGTATCGGACGACTCGCGAAGTCCCGCCGTATCGATGAAACGAAAGAGAGTGCCTTGTATATTGAGCGTGTCTTCAATCGTGTCGCGTGTGGTGCCGGGAATCTCGGAAACAATCGCTTTTTCGTCGTTGAGTAGGGCGTTGAGCAAAGTCGATTTCCCAACATTTGGCTTACCAATAATCGCTACAGGAATGCCGTTTTTCAAGGCGTTTCCCATCTTGAACGAATCGGAAAGTAATTGAATTTCGGACTTGATTTTTTGCAGTAATTCTAACAATTTTTTTCGATCGGCAAACTCAACATCTTCTTCCGAAAAATCTAATTCAAGTTCCAAAAGTGCTGAAAAATCTATCAATTCCGAACGAAGTTGTTTGATTTTTTTCGAAAAACCTCCTCGCAGTTGTTCTATTGCCAATCGGTGCGATCCCTCAGATTGTGCGTGTATCAAGTCCGCCACAGCTTCAGCCTGCGATAAATCCATTTTCCCATTTAGAAAAGCACGGAGTGTAAATTCGCCTGCACCCGCCAAACAACAGCCGTTTGCGATGAGCAGTTGCAGAATTTTTTGTTGCACATAACTCGAACCGTGACACGATATTTCCACGATATCCTCGCCGGTGTAGGATTTCGGAGCTTTGAAATACGTCACAACAACCTCATCAATCAAGCGATCGTTATCCCAAAACCCGCAGAACATGGCTTTGCGTTCTTCCCAAAGGAATTTACTATTTACGGATTTACTATTTACTATTTGTGATTTATGTTTACTATCTTGTTCCCGTAATTCGTAATTCGTAATTCGTAATTCAGACCTTTCGTCGGACTCAGAACAACAGGCATTTCCCACAGGTCGCAAAAACTTAGCAACGAGCGAACAAGCCTGCTCTCCCGAAACCCGAATCACAGCAAGCCCACCAACACCAAATGGCGTGGAAATAGCACAAATTGTATCTGACATACAGTTATTTTTTGATCTTTTCAATTTGAGTTTTTAAGGCATCGCAAGCCTCCAAAACCGCTTCCTCAAAGGTTTTCGCTTGCTTGCTCGCAAACAATTCATGCTGAGGAACGTGTATGCGAATCTCCGCAATTTTATTCCCGTGTTCGTGGTCTTGTTCCAACTTCAAAGTTACATCTACACCGGTCGCTTCTTGTTGGAGATGCTTGGTTAAACGTTGAATTTTGTCTTGGATAAATTCGTTGAGTCTGTCGCTTGCCTTGAATTTCAAGGATTGAATGTTAATGTTCATGATGATTGTTTTTTTAGTTTATGCCCGTGGATGGGCGGTTTGATAAGTTTTTTTTAGTTGTTCTATGCTGTTGTGCGTGTAGACTTGCGTGGCTGCCAAACTGCTGTGTCCGAGCAAATCCCTTATCGCCACAATATCCGCACCACTGTTGAGCAAATGTGTTGCAAAGGTGTGACGTAAAACGTGCGGACTGCGTTTGTCAATCGGTATGGATATTAAAAAATTATGCACAATCTGATAAATTTTTTGTGGTTTCAACGATTGATTTTTTAGATTAACGAATAAATTTTCGTTGGATAATGATGTAGTTTCTTTTAATTTCAAATAAGATTGAAGTGAAAGAAATGCTGTTTCGGTCAACGGAACAATGCGTTCTTTCTGACCTTTCCCAAGGACTTTGATGTTTTTTTGCGAAAAATCAATGTCAAAAATTTTGAGATTGGCTAATTCCGAAACACGCAATCCCGTAGCATAAAAAAGTTCAACGATGGTTCGATTGCAAACACTTTCAAAGTCGTCTTCATCGTAAGTTTCCAAAAGCAATTCCTTGATTTGTCGCTCCTCCACATAAACAGGCAATCGTTTTTTGAGTTTTAATTGCGTCAGACCAAAGGTCGGATTGGTTTGTATTTTTTCTTGTTTGTGTAAATACTTGTAAAACGATCGAAGTGCGGAAAGCTTATTATTAACGGTACTTTCCGACATTTGATCACGGATTAGTTCGACCAACCAATCTCGAATATAAGTGGTTTCGACAGCGTGCAAATCGTCTATTTCGAAACGATCTTTCACGAATGTTTCAAATTGCAACAAACTATTGCGATAATTTTCGCAGGTTCGTGCTGAATAACGCCTTTCAGAAATCAGATATTGCAAAAAATCGTCCATTTCGCTACAAAGATACAAAGAAAAAATGAATGAAACAAAAAAAAACCACCTTTGGGCGATTTTTTTTCTCGGTTTAGTCTGAAAAACCTACATTACGCTTGCTTCAGCGGCATCGCGAAGCTGCTGAACATAAATGGCTTTCTTACGTTGTGCCCTGTCGATAACCGAAGGCTTTTCGAATTGCTTACGTCTTCTCAACTCTTTAACAATTCCTGTTTTTTCAAATTTACGTTTGAGTTTTTTCAAACCTTTGTCGATGTTTTCACCTTCTTTCAGCGGGACAATAATCATACTAAAATACCTTTTCCTTTCGTTAAATGAATAATTTTTTTTATTTTCGGACTGCAAAGATACGATTTTTTTTTGAATTAGCCAAATTTTTTTGTATCTTTGCAAAAATTTTGTAAAAAAACCGAATAATGAAAAGCTCAAAAACAAGTATCACGAAAGTAACCACGCAGGTTTTACGTGAAATGAAAAATCACGGTGAAAAAATCGCTATGCTCACTGCCTACGATTATTCTACTGCAAAAATTATTGATCAAGCCAACATTGATGTTATTTTGGTTGGCGATTCGGCAGCCAATGTGATGGCGGGACATGCAACCACTTTGCCGATTACATTAGATCAAATGATTTATCATGGTCGTTCTGTGGTGAGAGCCGTGAAACGTGCGTTAATCGTGGTGGATCTGCCATTCGGTTCATATCAAGGCAGTTCTAAAGAAGCCTTAAATTCTGCCATTCGTGTGATGAAAGAAACCGGTGCAGATGCTGTGAAATTAGAGGGTGGGGAAGAGATTATCGAATCCGTTCAACGGATTCTTTCTGCCGGAATTCCGGTCATGGGACATTTGGGCTTGACCCCGCAATCTATCAATAAATTCGGCACTTACGTGGTACGTGCAACCGAAAAAGCAGAAGCCGAAAAATTAATAAAAGATGCTATTTTACTCCAAAAAGTAGGTTGTTTTGGTATTGTTTTGGAAAAAATTCCTGCGAAATTAACACAAAAAGTTGTCAAATCGGTTGATATTCCAATCATCGGCATTGGTGCAGGTGCAGCGGCAGACGGACAAGTGCTCGTATTCCACGATATGGTAGGTACTACACAAGATTTTTCACCTCGTTTTCTACGTCGTTATGCAAATTTAGATGATGTAATCGGAAATGCCGTTCGACGCTATATCGACGACGTCAAAACGCAAGATTATCCCAATTCCAAAGAACAATACTAATTTTTTTTATTCTATTTCAAAAAAAATTTGTATCTTTGCACCCGCTTTCTGTTGAAAAAATCATGCCATGACTTTGAAAAACTTCTTTATACTATGCGTTATCTGCTTGTCCGTCAAGGTACAAGCCAACCCTTTTTTGGAGATGGCAGACAAATCGCAGTTCGAACATTACCTTCTTTGGAAATCTGAATTTGTCAAATTCCAAGAAAAACCGGGCGACACGGCGTATCAAAACACCGCTATCCGTCAGGTTAGGGAAGTTGCCGAAATCACTGATTGTCCGGAATGGCGACTGCGTGCCGAATTTATGGAAACGCATCTGCTGCACAAGTGGTGGTACGAACAGCGAGATTCGGCTGCGGATGCGGAATTTCTGAAAAACATCTACGCCCTGTTGAGAACGGTGGAACGGGCTGACCTCCCCTTTTTGGAACTGATGGTGAGAGAGGAAATACAGGGTTACTATCGCCATACCAAAAACTACGAGGCTTTCCTCGACCTCTATGCCGAGCAGGACAAACTGTTGGAACGCATTTCATCTACGGACGTTCCTCATAAGGGTGCTTACTATATCAAAGCCGCCGACCAATACTTGTCTTACAGAGATTATGCGAGGGCTGCTCACTACTATCACAAGGTGTTGGACGACGAGGACGTTATTACGACCTACAAACAACACGCCCGTAATGGTTTGGGCATTGTGTATCGCAGTGTTCACGAGGATTTCGACCAATCCGACTATTGGTTCAATACTCTTTTTGATGCGGAATATGCACCGATACACGAGTATCTACGTGAAAATTGGGAAGGCATTGCCATGGGGAATTTAGGTACGAATATGTTTTTGCGTGGCGAACTTGATAAGGCAATCCCTCTGCTCAAAACCGGTTTGGAAAAAGTGCTGACCAATCACGACTATGGCTTTGCATCCGGCTTGACCGTCCGTCTGGCGGATATCTACCTGAGAAAGGGCATGACATCCACTGCCAAACGCTATATCGATTTAACTCAAGAATACCATCCCCAAGAGATTCGTGCCGGACGGCAAGCCCAAATCTACGAGGTGTTGAGCAAATACTACGCAGCAACGGGGCAGTCCGAACGGAGCATTCTTTACATGGATTCCTTGCAAGCCGAAAACAAGCGGCAAGCGGAGGAGTTCAATACCATCGTGCAACTTCGCTTGGAGCAACGAGGGATGGCTGCCGAGATGAGGCAGCGGGAGTTTTTTTCGGCAACGAAAACCGTGTGGATGTTTTTGCTACCTGCATTCGTTTCGCTTTTCGGTGCAGTCACGCTTTTGTTGGTGAAACGTCGTTCGCAGGACAAAGCGAGGTTGGCTCTTTTGCTGTTTATGGTGAGTTTCTTTATGATCCTCAATTTCGTGTCGGGACTTTTTACTTCAGGTGCGGCGGACGGCATTTTCCGGTTCATCGACTCGCTTGTAGGATTATTGCTCAGCCCGTTGGTTTTTTACTATTTTTTGACGCTGTTTCATCCGTTCAAAAACCATCGTCGGACGCTGATTTACTGGTATTTGCCGGCAATCGTCGTGCTGCTTTGGTGGGTGGTGATGCGTGTTGCCGGTGTGGAACCGATGCGTAGTGTACATACGTGGAGTGACTTTGTCGGCTATGCGAGGCATCCCGAATTTTGGTTGCGACTGTTGGCTTTGCTGGCTTTTGCGACTCAAATTCCGTATTGCACTTACAAGGTGTTCAAGATGCGTGTCAAGTATCGTGCCGACCTGCTCAACACGCAATCGTCGATTAAAAAAATTGATTTGAAATGGGTCAACTATGTGTTGGCGATGCTCGTCCTTTTTGGCACGGTCAGCATGCTGAACATTGTACAGGTGGGGTTGGTGTGGAAGTTTTTGTTTGCTTTAGTTTCGACCTTGTGTATGTTTTTGGTGTTTATTTTTGGGTATTGGCAGATGGATATTCGTCCGGTGATTATGCAGATTGAGGATGCGGGGGAAGTGTTGGGCGGTGCGGATTTGCAGTCCGTACCGGATATGGGGCACGGGCTACAAGCCCGCGCCAGCGGCGATGGAATCGCCGAACGAGGTGACAATACCAACGCCAGCGACGACACCGATACAAACGGCAACAGCGATACCGTCAAAAATGCTCTACTGCTCGAAAAGATTGATGCGTTGATGCAAAGCAAACAGTTGTATCTCGACCGCAACCTCAAGGTGCAAGATTTGGTTGATGTTCTTTACACCAACCGTTCGTATATCTCTGTGGCGATCAACAGTCAGCATCGGTCTTTTTACGATTATGTCAACAAGTTCCGGATCAAGCATGCCATAGATCTGCTTGAGAATTATGATGGCAGCACCAATCTCACGATTCTTGCTGAGCAGAGCGGGTTTCAGTCGTACCATGTGTTTTCGCGATTGCTATCCAAGACAACCGGTTTTTCGCCGCGGGAGTTTGTGAAGCGGCAGGCGCAGGAGTAAGGTGTAGGGGCGAGGCATGCCTCGCACCCCTACAAATCCCATCACCATCATTTGAACAAAAAGTTTGGTCATCTCAGATTTTATTCGTAACTTTGCAAAACAAATTCATAACA
>WRKV01000050.1 GCA_009777915.1 Bacteroidales bacterium
TACAAGAAATCTTACCATTCCAAGTCTACCGATTATGGCAGACCATCAATTTGCAGCAACGATGTTTAGATCAGGTGCAAGAGGAATGTCTTGCGGAGAAAGTGAGTTTCCAAGCACTCCGGATCTCAAAGTTACTGTTTGGGATACGGTTAGAGCAGGTATCATCTCCTCAACAAGCCATACGCCGGATGGAGATACGATCAAAAATGTGAGTTCGGGTACACCAATCACGTTTGCCGTAACAGTGGGTAGTAACTATGGAGCAGATGCTCAAATTACCAACAGTCCGCTTTGGACCGGTGCAACGTATTCTACGCCTGTACCTAATGCTGATCCTAACGATTTCCACGCTAAAAACGGAGCCATTTTAACGGCAAACGGTTCAGGCAGATTGGCTATTCAGTTGACTGTGGGCAATCCGGGATGCGGAACCAACAGTTCGAATATCATTTATGTGGATATCATGGGCGGTTTGCAAGATCCAACGTTCTCGCTTGACGAAGCAGAGGTTTGTGTAAACACCCTGTTGACCTTAAATATCAACGATATCGATCCGAATGCAACCAAAGTTCGAATCACAGGTGGTGTCAATTGGACGGCATTAGATACGGTAGTGGAAGTTAATACACCTACCGCATCGGCATTCCAAACTGTTACCCTCGAACGTCCTGTGCCATCAGCGCCGACTGCCGCTGCATATACGCATTACATTAGCATTGTTGCGATTAACGATGTAGCAACAGAAGTTAAATCTGCCGATGTTATCCGACCGGTCATCGTCCGAGATACCATCAAACCGGGTGTGTTGACCTTTGGCGACGGCTATCCGGAAAAAATTATTGGAAAAGGAAATACGCACGGCTCATTGATGTTGACCGGTGTAGAGGGAGCGGTATTTACACAAATGCACTCGCAAATCTATACCGTGTCGAAAGACGGGGTACGCGATCCGCTGACAGACTGGATGCCGGACGTATACAGCAGTAGCCCTGCACCTTGGTATATCGAGGCGGGACAGTCAGGCTCATCATGGAAATCAGGCGAAGACCCAATCAACGGTAACGGTTTTGATACCGTGTATTTCAGAGTATACGCCGATAATGGCATTTGTCCTGCGGTGTACTCCAATATCATTAAAGTAATTTTGACACCTCCAACAGGTCTGATTGTCAGAGGAACAGCAAATCCTTCTACGGGAGTGTTCAATCCTGCGGTGGTTTGTCAAGATGATGATATCTTGGTTTCTGCAACCGTTCCACCGGCTTGGCCCCTAATAGTTGATACAACAACTGTAACATGGATCAAGGAAGTGTTCGAATTGGGCGATGATATCGCTACGGCAACTCCGGTTGTAACCGTATTCACACCTGATCACGACACAGAAATGGCGTTTACCGACGTTGCTGATGTTCCGGGACGATACCGCTATATCATTCACTACGAAACCGGCGGTACGGCTAATGCCGATACCTCAAACTGGGTTCGCGTTGATTCCGCATCGTTCGGAGGATTCGTGGATAGAGCAGACGGCTTGACGGATGCTATCGTGGTGTGCGAACATGGCGTAGTGCCCGAACTGGAAGTATCCGGAAATATCGGAAACGTGGTATACTGGGTGTTCTCAGCAACAGATTCCTGGACAGGAACAGATTCCGTACATATTGACCATGCAAGTCCGACGTTTACACCGTCAAGCGAAACAGCCGATAACACAGGTTGGTATCGTGCCGCTGTGAAAAACGGAGATGGTTCTTGTTTGGTCGATCTCTCAACCGCAATCTATGTGGAAATTATTACGGCTCCAACCGTAACCATCACCAACGATCCGTCGCCGATTCCATTCGGAGCGGTTGTAACGTTGGATATTTCCACAAGTACGGATGTGATTAACACCATTTGGGAAGCGTCGCTCGACAACCTCGACTGGACTGATCCGGGCGTGGTTACAGTGCCGTTTGACGAAATCATCGGAACGATGTACTACCGTGTCATCGTGTTCAACGTAGCATGTACGGATACGGCGTCGATTATGATTCAAACCTATGATGAATTGACCGTAGACGTTATCATTGATGTACGTACGGACGACGATGTGGCGATTATCACCGCAACAGGTACCGGTACGGAGGAAGGAAACACCGACTTTGTGTCGATTTCCGACGAAGGAACCTTTACCTATCTATGGCAAATCAATTGCGATGATGTTGATGAGGAAACCGAGTGGAATACCATTGCCAACGATGATCCTGCAACAGGTTTTGTAGTGAATCCTGCAACAGGTCTTTTGGAAGTTCCGAAAGAATTTGTGGAAAATAATGAGGACTGCGAATATCGCGTCATCACCATTTGGGGAGACGGAATCTACACGTTGATAGACACTACAAACATTGGAATCATCTCGTTAGAGGCTCCTGTAATAGTAACGCCGATCAACGATGGAGACTGTATCCTCGAAGGCGAAACGGCAATCTATTCGTTCGAAGTGCTCGGTGCAGCCGATGTGTACACATGGTATATCGACGGTGAAATCGTAACCGCTCCGGATGTTCAGACTGTTGAACCGACCGAAACACCGGGAACCGCGACGATTACGTTCACTGCCGATATGTCCTTGGATGGAAAAGAATTGAAACTGCACGTATCCCATGTGGATAATCCGGAATTTGACCACGACAGCATCATCACCATCTGTATTCTCCCGAATGACTTCGAAATTACAGTTGACGATGGTTTCAACCCTGTGGTTACCACTGTGGATACGGTTTGTATCAACGGATCTCCTTACGGATTCACCGTTGAAACCGCAAACGATCCGAGTTTGATCACGTATGAATGGTTCGTTAACGAATCTCCATTCGATGCTATACCGGGTGAAACCGCGAATCTCTACATTCCGGATGCGACTGTAGCAGGCGATTTCGAGTACGGTGTACGTATCATCGTGAACGCCGGCGAAATGAACGAGGCTACCGTTACGATTGCTCCGATTATTCTGACTGTTGTCGATAGTTTCCCAATGCAAGCGGAATATCCGATGGATGTAGAACTTTGCTTGGATAGCGATGAGGCTGAACTCAGCACAGGCGTTACAGCAGCGATGTTCGACCAAATCGAATTCTATACCATTAAATGGTTTGATGCTGACGGCGAGTTGCCTCAATACGAGGGTCTACACACCATCACCATTGAGCTTGGCGACGAAACCCATAGAGAATTCTATTTCATCGCAGAAAGCAATGCTTGCGGCGAAACCGTACAATCGCGTACGGCAACCGTAGCACAGAAAGGTATCAAAGATGCCGAAATGGAGCGTCAAGCAATCGAATTGGGTGAAATTATCTGTTTCGACGGAACTCCGTTCGACCTAACCTATGACGTAACCTTAGACTTGGTGAACATTATCGCCGGTGAGGAAACCAATATCTGGATGGTCGACGGCGTAATTCAAGCCGAAACCGGTACATCGTTTGTCTACAATGTTACCGATATGGCTCAAAACGGAACGGTCATCACCTATGGCGTGGTGTACGGAACCTGCGAGGATACCTTGTGGCTCAACGATGATGTGATTGTGTTAGTCGATACCTTCCCAATGCAAGTGGAATATCCGATGGATGTTGAACTTTGCTTGGATAGCGATGAGGCTGAACTCAGCACAGGCGTTACAGCAGCGATGTTCGACCAAATCGGATTCTATACCATTAAATGGTTTGATGCTGACGGCGAATTGCCTCAATACGAGGACGAACACGTCATCAACATTACGCTCGATGGCGAAACAGTTAGAGAATTCTACTTTACCGCTGAAAGCCCTTGCGGCGAAATCGTACAATCGCGTACGGCAACCGTTGCACAGAAAGGTATCAAAGATGCCGAAATCGAACGCCAGTCGCTCGAATTGGGTGAAATCATCTGTTTCGACGGAACTCCGTTCGACCTAACCTATACCGTAACCTTAGACTTGGTGAACATTATCGCCGGTGAGGAAACCAATATATGGATGGTCGACGGCGTAATTCAATCCGAAACCGGTACAACGTTTGTCTACAATATCGACGATATCGCACAATCCGGAACCATCATCACCTATGGTGTGGTCTACGGCACTTGCGAGGATACCTTGTGGCTCAACAGCGACGAAATTAGATTGTCCGATGTTGATGATTTGGTTATCGAAATGGAGAGCGAGCCGGATTGTAACGATCCGACGTTCACGCTCAAAGCCGTTGATATCAACGGAAACGCACTGTTCGAGGGCGATTGGGCTTGGGTTGTGTCTACCAACACGAATCCAAACGTGATGACCTCTAACGATATAGGCGAAACAACGTTGAATCCGCCTGCAAGCCGAGATACCTACAATGTGGTGCTCACCATCACACAAGGTACTTGCGTTGCAACAGCAGAAGTGAATGTATTCGTTCCGATGCAACTCGAAATGTTTATCGACACCCGAATCCAAGATTCTGCGTGGAGAGAAAGTGCAATCACCATGCCGGCAGATACGCTCTTGTTAGACGCTACCGGACTCTATGTCGACTTGACTATGGATTTGGGTAACGATGTGGATACCGCAGGCAGAGGCTTGATTTTCGAATGGCATTTGCCGCAATTTATAGAATTTAGTGCAAACTATCCGTTGTTCGTCAATGGTATTGAACACATGGGTGCAACCGTTATCGGAGCACAAAGTGTACGCACATCCGAGTATGACGAGCAATTCCGCGACAGAGCACCGTATCGCAACGGACAAATCATCGTGGCGGTATTGAAAGACGCTTACGGCTGTGAAGTGAGAGACTCGATTTTGGTGAAAATACCAAGTTCATTCAGAATTGATAGTATTTACCTCACCGCAATAAGTCTGTTGGATCTGTCGGATTTTCCGGATCTACCGGGTCTGCCGGGACAAGATCCTGAAATAACACAAGATGCGTTAATTCAGAATGTCGGCGATATCTTTACAAGCAACCAACCGTTGGTGGTATGTAACAACCAAATCGTCTACCTCGACTTTACTCCGATATTGGTGGGAGGTGTAGAGCCTTACACCTGTGAATGGTCATGGGATCCGGCAGATGCTGTTACCTATATCAGTAACCAAGAAGCTGAATTGTACGATATTGGCTCCGATGGCGGATTCCGAGTTGCCATAGATACTACCAATATGACTATTACATTCCATGTAACGATAACTGACGGCGACTCAGTCCAAGTTAATGCAACGGTAGTCATCAATATCGACGTTAATAAACCACCCCATATGAGTATCCATACCTCTCCGGGTACCAGTGGAAAGTTCTACGAAAATCAAGTGATCAACTACACGGTTACACCAAGTCGTTTCGACCACTACTACTTCTACAAATTCATACGTGACGAATTGGAGAAAACACAAACCGGACCAAGTCAGGTGTTCACCACTGCGTTCCCATCCGGCGGACAAGCCCAGTTTGAGGCAAACAAAGACAATTTAGTTATTGCCGTAGTTGAGCAAAATGGCTGTAGATCCATTGGCGAGGTCACTGTAGAATTGCTACCTGTACCATCACTTCTCCTTCCGAACGATCCGGATCCGCTCAACAGAGTTCTGTTCCCGGATTTCGATATCGAAGTGTTCGACACTTGGGGATTGAAACTGCAAAGTTTCGGAACCAAAGGCTGGAACGCCACATACAACGGAAGAGACGTGCGTTCGGGAACTTACTACTACAACGTGAGGATACCAACCGAAGGTGGATTCACAACCGTATCGGGTGCGATAACCGTACTTAGAGAATACGAACATTAGAATGTTTTTTTCGCAGGGGCGAGGTATATATATGTGCGAGGCAAGGGTGTGCCTTGCCCCTGCAAAAAAAACAACTCAAAAAAAAAAATCAATTTTTTTTCAAAAAAAATTTGGTAATTAAAAAATTATTCGTATCTTTGCAAAATATAATAGAAAAAAACTACCTCAACAGTATTTTTAATCACCCTAAAAAAACGAGAGATCACCTCCATAAACGTATATGAAAAAACAATTAATATCTCTGATAGTACTTTTTGCTTTCGGCAAAGTCTTTGCCCAAGATGACGCACAATTCACGCAATTTTACGCCAACAAATTGTACTATAATCCGGCAGCAACAGGCTACTCCGACAAACTGATCGGATCAGCCGCATACCGTATGCAGTGGGCGGGTTCGCCCTCTGTCAATGCCAAAGATCGTCCGAGTTATATGTTGTTCAATGCAGCACAATATATCGACGACTACCGTTCGGGAGTGGGTGTGTCTATCTACAACGCCAGACAACACGTGCAAAACACGTTTCAAGTCAAAGCTGCTTATGCCTACCATTTGCAACTGAATGAAGATGCGTTTTTATCGATGGGACTTAATGTGGGATTGATGTCGAAAGGCGTCAAAAACGGATTGGCTCAGAACGGAAACCCGATCTCCGAAACCTTTACCATGTCCGACTTGGGATTTGGTTTGGAGTTTTATATGCAGGAATTTCAAGTAGGGGTTTCAACACAACATATTCCGGCAATTCTCGGTGCCAAAGAAGAACGCGAACATACACACTTCTACTATTACGGAACTTATTTCCACGTTATCGACGAGGATTGGATCGTGATACCAAGTGTCGTGTTTAGAAATTCATCATTTATCACCAACGTGGATCTATCGGCAAGAGTATCCTACCAAAATATGTACCAACTCGGTGTAGCATGGCGTAGAGATGCTATCTCAGTCTTGATTGGACTCACCATACAGGAAACATTTAGTTTGGGTTATTCGTTCGATATTCATAACAGTTCGTTGGCAGCATACAGAGCCGGAAACAGACAAAGTCTCAGACCTTCGCACGAAATTATGCTGACTTACAGACATCAATTGCTTAACAGAGATTCAGGCGGATACGGAAGCTGGTAAATCATAACGGTTTGAAAAAAACCGACCAAATATAACACGCCATGAAAACACAATTGTACTTTTTCGTGATGGGCTTACTGTCTGCAGTAGGCACAATGTCTGTTGTACAGGCTCAGCCGGTAGCAACAGTCAAAATGGACACCGTTCGCGGTTGCCCGGGAGAGATAGTGGAAGTGCCTGTAAGAATCTACGGAGTCAGTGAATTGGGAATGGACGCATTTACGTTCGAATTTAACCTCGATACCTCCCAAGCAGAACCGGTTTTAATAACGTGGGATCCTGTGAGAGATCAAGGGTTTCCAATGATTGCAGATTGGAACGAAGACCTGCTGAAACGAGGAAGTTTTGTTGCCAACTACTATTTGGGAAATACCTTGTCGAATCTCGCTGTGACGTGGCTCGACGGGGCTTACGGACAACCAAACCTCAAATTCGAAGATGGGAGCATTCTGTTCAATATAACCGTCAAAATCAAAAAAGCAACCGGCACGATTGATTTTCCAATCGCTTTGGTGGCTTACGAAGCCGCACGAAACATCAACTACGACGTCAATCGTGTGGAAGCACCTGTTGTGCAGAAAAATACACCCATCGTGAAAATCGACCGATCGGAATTGAGACCGACTCCTCCACGGATTATTCATGGCGTTGTTGTAGACTCTAATCGTAATGATCATTCCATGTGTGTCGATCATACACTACATTTGAAAGCAAGCGGAGCTGAACGCTACGAATGGGGGATTTATGAAGTTTTGGCGAATCATTATTATTCCGATCACATGGACACTATTTTGGATAATCCGAATGTCGCTAATCCGATCTTTACACCGGTACCACGATATTACAGAAATTCAAGCGGTGTGATCTTTTTGGGTCTAATCTCTAGTTATCATCTTGCGGTAACCGGATACGACAGCGATGGCTGTATGGCAATCGATAGTGTTCGCCTCGGTGTTAGCGGATTCAGTCGAGATTTGGGAGAACAACCCACTCACCTTATTGTGAACAAAGGAGATGTTATCGACCTGCAAGTTGTATTTCACCCTGCTGATTCTGCAACGATGTGGGCGTGGGATGAGCCGCACGCAGGATACACATACAAATGGTTTCCGGAGGAAATGGTAGAAGACCCAAGTCCGCTTTATTCCATGACAAAATCCAAACCGATTCACGAGCCGATCTGGTTTTTTGGTGAAGCTTTAACTAAGGGCGGCAGTCAATGCACACGAACAGTCAATATCCGAGTGGATGTGCGGGATCCCGACCGTTTGTACGGACGTCTCGAAAAAAACCAATCCCTGTTTTGCGGACAATCCGGAACAACAGAACATCAGGTAACCTTCGCCACACTAACCGAAGGTCAATCCGATGGAAAAATTTATACATGGGAATATAGAAAATTCTACGAAGGGCAAGATCCAATTTTCTTTGAATTGGAAAGAGACGGAGAAGGAAACGAAATCGAAGTCTTGACTGAAAATCCAAACCAAAGTGCCGCTCATCTGAAATTTTTCGGAACAACCGAAGTATCCGTGAGAATCCAAGATTTGGAACTCGGACAGGAATTGATATTGACCGACACCGTTTGGGTGAAACCGATTCAAACCATGTCGGTGCAAATTGATATGGACGAAGCCTCCAAACGTCAAGACGAATTGGGCTTTTGCAGCGATATGCCGATCTCGTTTTTGATCACATCTATCGTAGAGATAGGAAATAATGTTCAAATTTATTGGGAGCGTAACCGATCTCGAATCAGAGATTACGACGGACTGATGCAAATACATGTCCCCAAAGTCGGACACGAACAAACATTCCGTGCGGTGGTGTATTCCGAAGCAGAATGCCTAACATCGCCTTATGCGTTTTCCAACGAAATCGCCCCCATATCCGAAGTTCCCGCTTATACCTCAGTTTGGATTAGCGACTTCGATCAACCTGTGCAATGCAACAGCGATTTGGCAACGTTGCGATTTTATGCCAACAATATCGGAACCGATGCACTGTTCCAAATTTATAGAAACGACGAGTTTTTGGACGAATTTACCTACAACGGAGACGAGGGTCTGTTTATCTATCATCAAGTGCAATCCGTAAACTATTGGGACCGATTCAATGTGAAATTTACCAACACAAGTTCGAAATGTTTGAGCAATAATAACAGTCGCTTTTCAAACTATTATACCCCGAATCTCAAAACAACCGAACATCTCGTTGTTCCGCAAGTTGTTTCGGATTTAGGCGGAGGCACCATCTGCGATAGCCCCGATGAAATCTATACGTTCCGCTTGAAAGGTATGGAACAGTTCGGCAAAAATACGACCGTAATTTGGATGCTCAACAACCAAGAATGGATGCGTTACGAATACGATGTAGCGGTGTCGGCTCAGTTGAATTTTAATCCGCCCAAACACCCCGACCACTTCGTCATCAACGAAGAAACCATGCTCGAACGCGATGCTTTTGCCGAACAATACGCTTTCCATATCAATGCCGACGGTTTCCCGAAAGTGGGAACTACGTTCACGATTGCCGACAGCCTTTGGGCTGTGGTGATCACTCGTGCGGAATGTGCATCAGGCGGAATCGCCGACATCGAACGCCGAATTCCGGGATTGAGACCAACATTTACACCAATCCAAGAGGCTGTGCTGACGGTTACGCCCAATGCGGATTTGAGCGTTTGTAAAGGAGAAAATTTGACGTTCTCAGCAGACGTGCAAAACGTAAACTTTGGAACGGTAACGTGGTTTTTCAACGATAGAAAAGCAGGCGAAGGTCTAACGTTTACAGCGGAAAAAATCTTGCAAGGCGATAAATTAGTCGCAGTTTTGGAATCCAACTACAAATGTGCAACCAATCTGCCGTTGAGTTCCGGAGAACTGATTTTTGATGTTCGCGAATTGCCGGCAATCACCGTTCCCTCTAAGGATACCGTAACGATTTGTAACGGAGAGGAAATCCAATTAGCCATCGAAACTTCGGCAATCTCTTTCGCATGGAATGCCGATGCAACATTGAGCAGTACAACCGTCAAACAACCGATTGCCAAACCGGAACCTAATTCCATCAAAACCTACATCGTTACCGTAACCGATGAATTCGGTTGCAGTGCGACGGAAAAAATGATCATCACCACCGCTCCGGAAGTGAATATAACCGCAACGATTGCTTTGGTGGATCCGGCGGATACCATAATTTGCAGAGAAAAATTGATCGCAATTCAGTCCGAATTTTCGCCGTTGATAAGCCCCGCTCATCACCGATGGTTTAGAAACGGATATCCTGTAAACAATGCATCGGAAAACATGGCTACATCAACGTCTCGAGACGGCGATGTGTGGCAGTTTGAAGTTACATTACCGACACTCACCACCTGCTCGCCGAAAACCGTTTTGTCGAATCAAATCGCCATCACCGTGAAAACACCGGCTCAACCGGAAATTTTGGCTGACGAAATGTATGTTTGTCAAGGACAGCCGGTATGGCTCACCGCCGTTGGTGGCGGGCATCACCGCTGGACAGCCGACAACTCGGATTTCACAGCAACAGGCGAAACTATCGAAGTTCAACCGTATCAAACGACAACATACTACCTGCACGTGTTTGAATCGGTTTCACCGTGTTTCAGCGAAAATTCCATCACCATCAACGTATCGGAAACTCAACCGGAAGCCAAAATTCTTTTGATAACTCCCGAACGAGACGTGAAAGCTCGCGAACTTGTCAGATTCAAAAACGATGGTAGCAATTGGACTAATGCCGTTTGGGAATTTGATGGCGAAGTAGACCACAACACAGCGATAGATGTTGATTATACATTCGATACGATTGGAACATTTCCAGTGATTTTGTTGGTCGAAAATGATTTTGGTTGTGTCGACAACGATACGCTTTGGGTCAATGTCTTGCCGACTTTGAACGGCGTATTTGTGCCGTCGGCATTTATGCCGGGAGCCACCAATGTCGAAGACCGTGTGTTGAAAGTCTATGGCGTGGATATTCTGCCCAACGGATTCAAATTCTCGGTTTACACGATGGAGGGTAGGGAAGTGTTCACGTCCAGAAATCCGAACAACGGTTGGGACGGACGATTCCAAGGACGCGATATGCCAAGCGGAAACTACAGTTATGTGGTGGTCGGAAAATTTGCATCGGGTGAAGAATTTACAAAATCCGGAACCGTTGTACTGATTCGATGAGATAGCCCCAGTCATGTCAAACCAAACAAAACGTAGTCGAAACATAGTATTCCTGTGGGTTTTCCTGCTTTTTTCGGTCAAAACGACTGCACAAACAGATTTTCCGGTGTCGACAATTACATCGGCTCCTGTGCAACTAAATCCTGCCGAAGTGGGCTCTTTCGATGATAAATTTCGTGCTCATGTTTATTTCAAAAGTCAGATTGCACGAGCCATCAACGGAGGTGTCAAAGGCACGGGCATTTCGGCAGACTACAATATGCAAGACTACAATATGGGTTTGGGGATTTCGGTGTTTTCAAATTCCGTGAATCGTTCGGCATTGCGAGATTTCAACTTGTCGCTCTCTTACGGTTATCGCTTGTATCTGAACGATTGGAGTATGTTTGCGTTCGGCGTGCAAGGCGGATTCAAACAAGTCGGATTTAATCTCAACAATTTGTGCTTTGGCAGTCAGTTCGACCCTACGTACACCGGCGGTTGCAATCCCAACAATCCTCCGCCGGATTTGTATTCCGACAACAAAACAAGTTTAGATGCAGCAGTCGGCACCTATTGGAAAGCCTTTTTAGGACCTGCCGTTTTGCTGAAAACAGGTGCTGCAGCCTATCATTTGATTCCGGTTAGAACGGATTTTTTGAGTGATAACACGCATCTCAGTCCGAAGTATGTGTTCAGTGCTGAGGTTCGCTACGGAGGCGACCCGCTGCATTGGATTCCATCGGCACTCTATGTAACACAAAGCGGACAATCGTATACCGAATTCGGCATGACCGTCGAATTTCGTGACGACGATAAATTTGCAAGTATCGGCTTGTTTCATCGCACGCCCAACGTGCTGATTCCTACTATCGGAATCGGCATGGATCAGTTAGCCCTCAACATTAGCATCGAGTATTATACCCAAAACAGTTTCTCACAAATTTTCAATGTGAGTTTGGTGTATATTCCAAAATTTTAGATGACTTACGCTTTATTGACACTGCCCAACACATTTTCGATTTTGTGTTTGTACAGGTCTTTCAACAAATTGCGAGCCGGACTCAGGTATTGTCTCGGATCAAAATCGGCAGGATTCAAGGTCAAATGTTCGCGAATACCTGCTGTCATAGCCAAACGACCATCGCTGTCGATGTTGATTTTACAAACCGCAGATGCCGCCGCTTTACGAAGTTGTTCTTCCGGAATACCAATAGCATCTTTCAACGCACCGCCGTATTGATTGATGGTGTTCACCAAGTCTTGCGGAACGCTTGAGGCACCATGCAACACAATCGGAAATCCCGGAATACGTTTTTCAATTTCTTCCAAAATATCGAAACGCAAAGGTGGCGGAACTAAGATTCCATCGGCGTTTCGAGTGCATTGCTCCGGCTTGAATTTATTCGCACCATGTGATGTGCCAATCGAAATAGCCAACGAATCCACACCGGTTTTTTTGACAAAATCCTCCACTTGATCAGGTTCGGTATACGTGTGATGTTCGTGAGACACCTCGTCCTCAACACCCGCCAAAACGCCCAATTCGCCCTCAACGGTAACATCATGTTGATGTGCATAGTCAACAACCTGACGCGTGAGAGCAACGTTTTCATCGTAGCTCAAATGCGAACCGTCGATCATCACTGAGGAAAACCCAAATTCGATACACGATTTGCAAAGTTCGAACGAACTGCCATGATCCAAATGCAGGACAATCGGGACATGGAATCCCAATTCTTTGCTGTATTCAACCGCACCTTGTGCCAAATACCGCAACAAGGTTTGGTTGGCGTACTTGCGTGCACCCGCCGAAACCTGCAAAATCACAGGCGATTTGGTGTCGACACAAGCCTGAATAATGGCTTGCATTTGTTCCAAGTTGTTAAAATTAAAAGCAGGAATGGCGTATCGTCCCGCCATTGCCTTTGCAAACAGTTCCTTACTGTTGACTAATCCGAGTTCTTTGTAATTGATCATGATATTTTTTTTTGTTTGATTTTGCAAAGATACGAATTTTTTTTGAATATTTACTCTTAATACTTTTTTTGAGAGCAAAAAAAGTATTCAAAAAAACTCTTTGCAGGAAAAAATGTTGCACCCGTGCAACGTTTTCCTGCGGTAACGTATTCGTCGCTACGCTCCTCATGGTTTAATACGCTTCGCCCTTACTATTCACTAATCACTATTCACTATCGGGCGAGGCATGCGTCGCCCATACGGCGATGGCACCATAAAAACACGCAAAGACGCAATACATTGCGTCTCTACGTGTTGCGGCACGGATTCAACCCGTGCCGGATCCCGAAAAATTCGTTCATAGAAAATCAATCGGTTTGTGGGAGCCTCCGCCGAACGGAGCAGTCTTTTACAAAATTAAGATCGGGCACCTCCATTTGCCTCAGCAATCTTGGCTGCTAAACCCGCATTTGTGCATTCGTCTGTAATGTACAGCCCATACGGAGAGTCCGAATTTCCACTTGTGTCAGAATAAGAACTACTTCCACCACATTCTGAGTAGATTTTGTCTTTTGCTCTTGTTCTGTCATCGTAATCTCTAAAACGATATTCTGCAATATTTGCCATTGTTTTTTGCACCTATAACCCTGAGTGCGCGGTTTTAAGTTTTCTCCCGCTCTTTCGGCTTCGCGAGTGTATTGCCTTAGTTATAAATAGTTGTAGTACTATGGTCCTCTACTTCTGTCACCAGAATTCGTCGCCCTTACATCTTGTAAATTCGGCAGACTGAAATTTCTTGATTCTGGGAATGCATTACCCATCGTGTTAAATGCGCTACTCGCCCATTGACCACCATTGGTACCACTTAGCCCTGATGATGCGAACATTATTTTTTTCATCTCTATGACTATTGTTAAATTATTTTCCACTGCAAAATCAAACCATGTTTTTCTGTTAACAAACCATTCCGGCATATAGCGTGAACGGTTGGGATCAGCCTCGTCCACGAAATGCCGACCTGGTTCGAAATATATTTTATTATCTGGATTCGTACTTTGCACATGTGGCACCAGGTCCTGCCCAGCATATGGTCCTTCGCTGCTCACAATACCCATGCTGTTGCCTAAATGGGTAAGTTCCCAATTTGTAGTACCTGTATTATTTACATTACCGTCACCCAGCTGCCCAATTTTAATAGGTGCTGCGTTACCCCCGCAGACTGATTGATTGCCCGTGAAAGAATTTCTTGGACTAAAGCTGGTGATGACAGTATTTCTGTCTGCTCTTAAATTTCCTTCTGTTCTTACTGCTGGTGTATGTAATGCCCTTGTTATCCGACTGTTAACATTACCCATACCTTTTACGCCGCCGGGTTTTGTGGCATCCGGTTCGATAATCAGAACAACATCTCTATCCCAATCAATGGCGATTTCCAGATTTGCGGCATCTGCCAAGTGAACATTCCAAACAATGGTGTCGACAGACAGAATTGTGCTCAGAACCGAGCCGTCGATACCATAATACACTTTGCCAACATGACCCTGTTGCGGCTCATCGCCTTTCACGGTATCAACCGCATGACCCATGCCGTCGGCAACAAACAAAGGATAATCCGCCGGCGTAACCTGAAATGTGGTCGGTGGGTTTGTCATTGTATTTGCATGCAATGCCGGTTTATCCATTGCTGTGTGATGTGATACATATCCGTATTCTACTTCGGGTTCTAATGCATACAAACCTTCTATATTCATTTCGACATTTGATTTATTTTTTTGCGCAACAACTGCGTTGGTAAATTCATCAACTTGGGTTTTTGACAAACCTATCTTTGCAAAATCTATTATTACATATACTGTGTCGTGTGATGCAGCAGAATTAATCGCCCCTGTTTTCGAAATAAAATCCGGTACAGATGTGATATTAAAGCGTACCGTATCAATTACTTGGGCCGGTGGTTCTGTTTCATCACCACGAACCGCGGCGCCTTGGCCTGCGGCTTGGAATTTCGGCAAATCTGTCATGCTGGAAATCCAATATATGGTCGGATCTGCCTTGTCATTTGGCAGTAAAGGCGGACGGCCCATCGGAATATAATCATTTTCATAAGAAATCTTTGTACCCGCAGTTGTCGAA
This sequence comes from Bacteroidales bacterium, assembly GCA_009777915.1. GTDB lineage: Bacteria > Bacteroidota > Bacteroidia > Bacteroidales > P3 > WRKV01. Next base: position 15,194 of record WRKV01000050.1, read on the forward strand.
TAAAAACCTGTAAAATTCAATTCCACATTGTCTTTAACGCGATTGCCGGAAATACCGTCGCGCAACGTGTTCAACTGTTCGCCCGACACACCCATTTCCGCAAAATTCAAGATGACATAAACCGTATCGTGTGCAGCCGCAGCGTTAATTTGCGGCAACTGCTCAACAAAATGCGGCACGCTGTTGATAGCAAACCGCACGGTATCCGTGGTTGGCACATGTGGTTTGGGGTCGTCGCCACCGTTGTTTGGGTCTTTCTCGCAAGAGACAAACAGGGTTGCCATCACCAAAAACATCGTCAACAAAATCGCTGCTATTCCCATCGGGGGGCTGTTTCCGGTATAGCCATAGACATTCGAGCCGCCTCCGCTCGAGCTGCCTCCGCCTGTTTCGTTGCCACCGCCACCGGCTTTGGCGGTTGCCAGCATCAGGTCTTCCTCCGACAAAAGTCCTCGACGAACCATATTGATTAAAAATCCCCAAAAGACGTGGGCTTGAGTGAAGCGGTGTTTTCTGCTTTTGGTGGTTAGATTGCGTATGCAGGTGTCGTTTGTTCTACCGAGCATACAGGAGATGTGCATTTTCATGGTGATGATTGTTTATTTTTATTTTTATTAATTTATTTTCTAATACTTTTTTTGAGAGCAAAAAAAGTATTCAAAAAAACTCTTTGCAGGAAATACGTCGCCGCTACGCTCTGACATTTCCTGCGATAATGTATTCGTCGCTTTGCTCCTCATAGTTTTTTACGCTTCGCCATATAACATTCATAATTCATAACTCATAATTCATAACTCATAATTCATAACTCATAATTCATAACTCATAATTCATAACTCATAATTCATAATTCATAATTCATAATTCAAAGTTCTCTAATATCTAAACTCTAAACTCTAAAAAAAACCGCCATCGAAAAATTCCGACAACGGTTCATTATAGCGAAAAAATAATTTTTAGGGGTTAAATGTGTGTGTGTGTGTGTGTGTGTGTGTGTGTGTGTGT
>WRKV01000051.1 GCA_009777915.1 Bacteroidales bacterium
AAAAACCGATTTTGTATCAAGAGGTTTCCAAATTTCCGGAAGTACGTAGGGATTTGGCGTTGTTGGTGGATCAACATATCACATTTGCCGAAATCGAAAAACTTGCTTACAACACCGAAAAAAACTATCTCCAATCGGTGAATTTATTCGATGTTTACGAGGGCGACAAATTGCCGGAAGGCAAGAAATCATACGCTGTTTCGTTTATTTTGCAAGACTTCGAAAAAACCCTCAGCGAAAAACAAATCACCGGCGTCATGGAGAAAATGATGCGACAAATGACCGAGAAATTAGGGGCTGTGATTCGGTAGTTTTTTATTATTTAGGATTTGTAGGGGCGACGCACGCCTCTTGCCGTAGCCCTGTGCATGCCCTCGCACGAAAATCCGCAAGGTTTCCTCGTTTTTATCCAATGTGCTATAAACGGTCGCTATGGTGTACAACATTTCGATCATCAGGCGGGTCGTTTATTACAGACACGAAAAAAAAATAACATGCAAAATTTTTTCCAAAAAAATCGTATCTTTGCAAGCAAAAAGTGCAACCTTTTCAAATTTGTGCATCATATAAGTAAGGAATATGCAAAAAATAGACTGGAACGAGGTTTACCGAAAACAATCGGGAGTGCTGATCGGCGTTGCTTACCGCTACATTCGAGAGCGTAAGCAGGCAGAGGATTTGGTGCAAGATGCTCTTATTGTTGCCATCCAAAAAGCCGAAAATTTTTCGGGAAAAGGTGCGTTCGAGGCTTGGTTGCGAAAAATTGTGGTCAATGAATGTTTGATGTATCTGCGTAAAGCGAAAATTAAAACGGAAAATCTTGACGAAATGTTGTACGTAGAAACGATGGATACATCGCCCTTGTACGCCGAACACGAAGATGATTCCGACAAACGAAAAATCATCGAACGTTGCGATTTTTCGAGAGAGGATTTACTCGACATTGCAACGCATTTGCCGGAGCATCATCGTTTGGTGTTCAACATGTATGTGATTGACGGATTTTCTCACAAAGAAATTTCTGCACAGTTAAACATCAGCGAAGGCACGTCAAAATCGCACTTGAACCGAGCCAGAAAAAAATTGCAAGATCTTTTGTATGAAAAAGCCATCGATATGGAAAAGAAAAAGAAAAAACGATTGTTGGTTGCGGGTTGGTTTGGTGCAATGTTTGGAAAAGTCAACATGGTCGATGCCATGCACCGCAAGGCATTTGCGGATTTCACCTTGTTTGCACCTCCGCCATCCATGGGATTGGAACAAGCAATTTTGTCCGCACCAACAGCATCCGTAGGATTGTCCGCAACGGCAACAACACTGATTGCAAGTGCTGTTGCAGTAGGTGGTGTAGGCGGAACGATTGGTGTTGTGGAATACCAAAAACATCGTACCGAACAACCGAACACTGTGATCGAATATCAAATTCCGGAAACACTCGATGATGATTCGATGACTGAAATTCTCGAAACCGCCGGTACAACAACGTTCCCTTCGAGAACATCCGAGAACGAAATAACAACACAACCAATCATCGACGAAATAACCGATACCATTCCGGAAGAACCGGTTATCATCAAAAAAACCACAGTCATTTATGAATACGATTAGACATTTTTTTACACTTGTTTTGATTGTCGTCGGAACAAGTTTTTTTGCACAAGCCAAACGCGACACCATTTTTATTTACGACACCATTCGCATCAGCGTTCCTCGCACAACACAACAACCGGCAGACAATTTTTTTGAAGAACCAAGTGCAACCTTTTCAAAAGATAGCATCATAATAGATGAAACACAAAAACAATCTACTATGAGCAATTTTAGACAATCAGCCAACCAATTGATTCGCCGAATCGCAGTGGGTGCAATGGCTGCAACATCAAGTATTTCGCCGAATTTAGTCAAGGCGGACACGATTTCGGAACCTCCCGAAACACCAATTACAAACACGGTCGTCAAGCAAATTATTGAAGTCGATAGTGTGATTACACCATTGAAAAAAGCACCGCTTTATCTGAGTTTTGCATATCCTCTCGGACTGTACGGTGCTGATTCCGATGAGTATGTTTTTAATATGGCGTTTAGCGTGCTAACCGGCTCTGTTGGCGGGATTAACGGCATTCAATGGGCAGGAATTTACAATCAAGTGAGCGATCAAATGCAAGGTATTCAGTGGGCAGGAATTATGAATTTGACCGGTTCTGTTGAAGGCATTCAATGGGCGGGAATTGCCAATTTTGCAAAGGATATCAAAGGGATTCAATGGGCAGGAATTTTTAATCAATCCCACGATATGCAAGGCTTTCAATGGGCTGCAATTGCGAATGCCGCCGATCATGTGAAAGGTATGCAGTGGGCGGGAATTTACAATGCCGCGGATTCGCTCGAAGGTATGCAATGGGCAGCAATTGCGAACGAAGCTAAAGATGTTCATGGTGCACAATTTGCCGGAATTTACAATAAAGCGGAATCTGTTCGTGGCGTTCAATTCGGATTAATCAATTCCACGAAAACCTTATCGGGCGTGCAATTCGGACTTATCAACAAAGTCGATACCATTGAAAAAGGTGTGTCGATCGGTTTATTTAATTTCTTGAAAAAAGACCGATTTCAAGAATTGGAATTGAGCTATAATACCTACCAAACAACATTTTTGAACTACCGTTTGGGTGGTCGAAAACTTCACGCTTTATTGGGTGTTGGAACAAGTTGGGAGCATCGACATTTGGAGTGGCGATTGGGTTTCGGAAACCAAACGCGTTTGCTAAAAAGTGATTTCTATTTACAACCGTCAATTTTTTGGACCAATTCATCGTATTACCATAGAAATTTTTGGCAGACGTATCAAGATAATTGGACAAGTTTAACCTGTGGTATAGCCTATTATTGGGGCAATAAAATCGGTTTCAAAATAACGCCTGCACTAAATTATTGGGTTGATTGGAATCGTCCATGGCGTGAGAATAACAACAATCTTACAGACCGTGTTTCCTACGACTTTGCATTGGAATTCGGATTATCAGTTAAATTATAAAAACAACATCATCATGAAAAAAATTATTTTTATCAGCATAACAATCATTTTATTATTCGCATCTTGCGAAAGACACGAGCGTATTCGCCCGTCGGGACAACTCGTTACTCAATCATTTACATTTTCAAAAATCACCGGAATAGATATTGGCAATAATGCTGTGGTGTACATCAACATTTCGGAAGACATCGACGATCATATCCACGTGACTGTAGATGACAACGTGCGTCCATATCTTGACGTGGATCTATCAAGAGAAAACGTAATGATTCGATTTCGTCATGTATCATTTATCGGGCGACAACCTACTCTTCACATTGCTTTGAATGTGAAAAATCTGAAACAACTCGGACTTAGCGGAGCGACTGCTTGTCAGATTGAAGATGTATTGACTTGCGAGAATTTGAAAATTAATTTGAGTGGTGCATCTGAACTTCGCGGAGAAATTGAAGTCCATACAATCTCCGCTACGCTTAGCGGTGCATCGAAAATAAGGTTAGTCGGAGAATGTAAAGAATTCAATTTAACGTTATCGGGTGCAAGCGATATGTCGGGCTACGACATGGTTTGCGATGATTTGAAAGCAAATTTTTCCGGTGCAAGCAGTGCAAGCATCACGGTGTTGAACAACCTTTCGGCTGTGCTGTCGGGTGCGTCTACCTTGCGTTACGACGGAAATCCGACAATTGTTAAAAGTAATCTTTCGGGAGCATCAACGTTGAGAAAACGTTAGATTATCACACCACTACCCAAACATAATTTCGAATTTTCGTCATAAATTACGCCGAATTGTCCGGCGGCAATACCCTGAATTTTTTCATCTGATTCAATCGTGTAAATGTCGCCGGTTTTGCGTAGTTTTCCTTTCGTAAAGTCAGGCGTGTGGCGGATTTTGAAGGTAATATCTTTTTCGTCAGAAAAGTTTCCGAAAACATCTTTGGTGATAAATTCAAAGCCTTGTAAATGCACAATTTTTCCGTATTGCGTTTCCGGATCATAACCGCGAGAGGCGTAAATCACATTGTTTTCAATATCTTTTTTTACACAAAACCAAGGGCCACCACTCAACCCTAAACCTTTTCGTTGTCCGATGGTGTGAAACCAATATCCCTTGTGTTTTCCAAGGATTTCGCCGGTTTCGTTGTCAACAATCAAACCTTGTTTTTCGCCCAAATATCGACGAATAAAATCGTTGTAATCTATTTTTCCCAAGAAACAAATACCTTGACTGTCTTTTCGGTCTGCACTCGGCAAACGCTCTTGCAGTGCGATATTCCGAACTTCACGTTTGAGTAAATCTCCAATCGGAAACATCAATTTTCGAACTTGCATCGCATTGATTTGTCCTAAAAAATAGGTTTGATCTTTGATGTGATCTTTGGCAGTTGAAAGATAGGTTTCGCCTGAAATTTCAGTTGTTGTAGCGTAATGACCGGTGGCGATTTTATCGAAATCACGACCATATTTTTCTTCAAAACTTCCGAACTTAATCATCTTGTTGCACATCATATCGGGATTCGGAGTTTGTCCTCGACGAACAGCCTCAATCGTGTAATTGACCACGTTTTCCCAATATTCTTCATGCAACGAAACGATTTCAAATTTGCATCCATATTTTTTGGCGATGTATGTTGTAATCTCAATATCCTCTTCCGCCGGACAATCTATATAACCGTGTTCGTCTTCCATGCCGATTCGAATATAAAAAATCGTCGGCTCAAAACCCTTGTCTTTTAAGCGTTTTACGATGACAGAACTGTCAACTCCTCCCGAAACCAATGCGGCGATATTCATAAGATTTTTTTAATCACGCAACACTTGAAACATACCGTTTGTGTCAATTTTGATAATGCGAGATGCTTTGGTTTCTCCAAAATGTTCATCGTATTTTTCATCAACAACCAAATCAACTTGTTTAACAACTTCCGGATTGACCGTTTGCAAACCCGTTGGCGACGGCTCTCCCGTGTAATTAGCAGAAGTCGAAACAATCGGCGAATCCAATGCACGAATAATGTTTTGACAAAATTCATGTTTGGCAACTCGGATACCCACACTTCCATCTTCCGCAGCGATATTTTTCAAAACACCTTTGGCTTTGGGATAAACAATGGTCAGCGGTTTGTCGGTCGCCACAATTAAATCGTAAATTATAGGCGGAATATATTCAACGCAATTTTCCAAACGTTCTACAGAATCAACCAAAACAATCATACTTCGAGCATTTGCGATACGTTTGATTTCAAGAATTTTTGCAATGCCTTTTTTACTTTTCACATCACAGCCCAACCCCCAAATTGTATCCGTAGGATAAAGCATCGTGCCATCATTTTGTAAAATTTTTACGTAGTTTTCAATGTTTGTATTCATAATTTTTTTTTGCAGTATTATGTATCAAAAAGAGTTATTTTTTTTCGTGTTCTTGTTCAAAGTTTAGCAGTTCGTTTTGCAGTTCCTCTGCTGAAGGCAAGGCTGCTTTGATTTCATCGGCGAGCTCGGTGTAGTGGAAGGCACTCACGCCGATGGGGTTGTTCACATCTTTTAGCGAAAATTCTACGGCGTAGTTGTTTTTGTTTTTGCAGAGTAGCATTCCGATGGTGGGGTTATCGTTGTGGTCTTTGACCAATTCGTTAACAGCCGTGATGTAAAAGTTGAGTTTGCCTACAAATTCCGGTTCGAATTTTCGTGTTTTGAGTTCGATGACTACATAGCATTTCAGTCTTGTGTGATAGAACAGCAAATCTGTTCGATATTTATCGTCGCCAACTTTGAGCGTAAACTGCCGACCCATGTAGGCAAAGCCGATACCCAATTCGGGGAGGAATTGGGCGATGTGTTGTATGAGTGCTTTCTCCAATTCGGTTTCCTTTACTTTCTCCGACAGTTGTAGGAAGTCGAAGTTGTAAGGGTCTTTCATCATTTCGTTGGCGAGGTCGCTTTGTGGCTCGGGCAGGGTTAGGTTAAAATTGGTAATGGCTTTTCCTTGCTTTCCGTAGAGACCGTCTTCGATGTGGTATTCGAGTACGGCACGGCTCCAGTTGTTTTCAATGGTTTTGTTGATGTAGAATAGGGCTTGGTCGAGGTCTTTGGCCTTTTCAATAATACATACATTGTGGCTCCAAGGAATTGAAGTCAATTGTTGAACAACTTGTGCAACAATTTCAGTATCTTGATTTTCAAAGAGTTGTATTTGTCCCACAACTTGTGGGATAATTTTTTGGCTGCTACTTTCTAATTGTCCCACAACTTGTGGGACAATTACATTATGCTGTAAAACAGGTAGATAATATTGATAGAATCTTTTCATTCTGAAAAGATTTGTCCGAGAAAAGCCCGACATTTCGGGAAATTCTGCTTTCAAATCTTTGCTCAACTGATCTATTAAGCCACTACCCCATTTGGCAGTTTCCTGTTTCTCGGCAATTTGCCTGCCCATATCCCAATAGAGCATGATCATTTGGCTATTAACCGAAAAGGCTGCCTTTATTTGCCCTACTTTGATTTGCTGCTTAAGGTCGCTTAGCCAGTTGCGATATTCTGAAAGATTTAGGATTTCATTCATGGTAAATTTTTTGCAAAGATACGAATTTTTTTTGAATTTTCTTAATACTTTTTTTGAGAGCAAAAAAGGCCGTCATGTCGAGCGGAGCCACGTAGTGGCGAAGTCGAGACATCCCCCGGCTATTGCCTTTTTCCATCATGTAGGGGCGTATGCAATACGCCTTACCAAACATAAAAAAAAACGAAATGCTTTGCATTTCGTTTTTTTTTCGTATCTTTGCAAAAATTAAACACATTGCCTATGAAAAAATAACGTGCTGGTACGCACATTGTAAACTATATTGGAAGAAGCATTTTAGTTATTCTTTCTCACTAAAAATCTGACAATTTGAAGCAGAGGAAAGATTAAGTCAAAATGTTCACGCGACGCGTGGACTTTTGCTTATTCTGCCTTTGCGGGTTATGTCAGATACCTTAGTGAGCGGAGTACTATAAAGTACCACGCTTTTTTTATGTGCGTATGCGAACAACAAAACTCATCGGTACAGCAACAAAATCAATTTAATATATCAATGGTCTGCTTAAAGGAGCAGACGTTAAACAAAACAATCAATGAAAAAACTTATTTATACCATGACCGCCGTTATTGCGTTTTCGCTTGTGTTTATTTCTTGTGACAAGGATCCAAAAGAAGAAAACGGAATTAAAAAACTACCATCAAAAATTACGTGGACTCTCGACGATCACACTCGGACAGAATGGACTTTCAAATATAATGAACGAAACCAATTAACGGAGTTTGTTGAAACAAGGATGGCGTATCACGATGAATTGGACACAAGTATTTGGGTTACAAAAATCGAATATGACGCCAACAATAGGCTGTCGAAATGGAGTATCGATGGCGGTTATTCTGAAGTGAATACTGTTCAATATGTGGGCAACAATCAAATGATTATTACTTCTGATTGGCCAAAAACAACGCATATCACAATTAACGCCAGCGGACAAATAACAAAATACGAAGATGCAGAATTTATTTACACAGATGGAAATCTAACTCAAGCGTACAGCTTAAACTATAGCTATTCTAATGTGCCGAATGTGTTTCGCAATGCTACAAATCCGGACTGGCTTTTATTTTTAATTGGTGAATTTGGTTCCATTTTTTCTCCTCCAAGTAAAAATATGCTTACAAAATCTGGAATATACTACGACGATGATTATTTCCAAGAATGGGCTTTCTCACAATATCAAACAGATTCGGATGGTTATGCACTATCATGCAAGGTTATTGAAACATTTGCCCCGAGTTCCAACATCATCTACACAGAGGAATCAATTATGACCTTTGAATACGTTTCTGCAAAATAGTTTTTTGCAAAAAATGTAATTTCAGATATTCCAGCAACGACGGTGCTCGAAAACACCGTCGTTTGTTTTTTTCAAAATAAAATTTGGTCAATTCAAAATTTGTATGGGTCGAAAATTTTCGACCCCTACGGACATTCGCGACAATCGCCGTAGGGGCGACCCTTGCGGTCGCCCCTACAAATTCGGGAATGGTCAATAGCCGGGAGATGTCTCCGCTACGCACGCTTTGCGTGCTACGGTCGACATGACGGGAAAACTCCGCTCAACATGACGACGCGTATCGCCATCGTCTGTAGCCTATAAATCCTACGGCTGAAAGGATAACCAAAAGTGTCGGTAATCCTAAAATCAACAAGAGCCATTTGTTTTTTTCTTGCTCAATTCGGGGTTTATCAAGTAAACGAAGTTTTACAATCTTTGCTCGCAAATCCAACAATAACGTACCATCCAACAAATAGTTCACGCAATTCACGATGAACGTTTTGTTAGCATACGTTTGTTTGGTATACGGATCAAAGCCCATCGGAAAGGGTTGATTCTGCTCGAAACTATAACGATTTTTGATGATGTCGGCATCCGAAATAACAATCATTTGCGTGAATTCGCTTTGATGTTTCATGGGTATGTTGATTTTCTCTAAGCCGTATGCCATGCGGTTTCTGAAATGCGATTCGAACGAACCTTCCAACAAAACTGCCACCGGCAATTCGCCTTTTTGAAAATCATTCGGACTGAGATTTTCTTTGACAATATCAAAATTCACAATCGACGGAAGTCCCACCGTTCGCGTATAAGGCGAAGTTGTCAAAAGAATAGTTTTGTGAATTTCGTTTTCCAACGTATCCATCGAGGAAATAAATTCGGAACGAATCGGATTCAAATTTCTGACAATTGGGTGCTGATTTTGTGAAATCAACATCGGCAAAAACGGATACGGAAAAAATTCGGTTTGCGGTCGATCGCCGATATAGCCCGTAACCAAAGGCACAGAGCCGGCAACCAAATCCAAAATCAAATTCGAATTTATTCTCACTCCATAGCGAAACAACATATCGCCGAGATTATGCGGATATTCCAACGTGAATTGTTCGCCACGAATTCTCAGCGTATCAAGTGCTGCATCGCTCGATTCCATTGCCCACAACACTTTCCCGCCGTGCATGATGTATTGGTCAATCGTCCATTTGTCGATGTCCGGAACGCGAAACTTTGGTTGAACAATGATAATTGCATCGTAAGCCGGCACAATTTCGTTGGTCTCCTCTGAAAATTTCAGCAATGTCAGTGGATTTTGATTCATTCGCACACGCTCTATTTCGTAGAAACTTCCCAATGCATACATGGCTTCAACGGTTTCAAAAACATCCGCTTGATCATGTCCGTCAATAAACGCAACACTTTTTTTATCGTTTTGCGTAAGATTGTAAATAGTCGACATCAGTTGATATTCCAGCGTTTGAATGGAGTTGTTAAGTGCCTCTTCGGGCGAAATCCCGACCTGCGATTGCAACAATTCCATCACTTCCGTTTTGCTTTGATACGCGACTTCGGCTGTTGGAAAAATCAATTTTCGAGACGTTCCGCCTTTTTCTCGCATTTCCACATTCGTAGGTGTGATGCCGATTTGCATCAATTCAAACGATTTTCTCGCACGTTCTTGTTCGTCTTTAATGTTGTATAAATTTACAAATTCGAATTGCACGTTGCTGTTATGTGCTCGAAATTCTTCCAACATTTCGCGTGTAGCATTTCTCAAACGCTTGAAACCGGGCGGCAAATCGCCATCCAAGTAAATTTTGAAATACACCACATGATCCAAATTTTTAATCAAATGTTTGGTATTGCGATGTAGGGTATAACGTTTTTCGGAAGTCAAATCCAATCGCAGGAAAACGAAGGATACCGCTATATTCAGAGCAACCACCCCAAGCAAAATTTGTCCAAAAAACCATGTTCGTTTGTTGAATGATTTCTTTTGTGCTTGCAAACGATTCAACGTTAATGCCACAAAAATAGCGATAATTCCCAGAAAATACGCCATATCCCGAATATCAATCACACCACGACTCATCGAATCGTAATGAACGCTCATCCCCAAATCTTGCACGAAAGTTTCGTAACGACCAAAAAATCCGCCGATCAAATCGAAACCAAACAACATAAATCCACACACGATTACACTCAAAATAAATGCGACAATTTGATTTTTCGAAACCGCCGAAAGAAAAATCCCGATAGCCGTGAATGCCCCACCAATAAAGAGTAATCCGAAATATGAACCCCAAATTCCACCCATATCCAAATGACCCATTTGACTCAATTTTTCAATTGCATAAACATAAGTCGCCGTTGGAACCAACGCTAAAACAAGCAAGGTTGCACACGCCCAATACTTCGCCATCACAATTTGAAAATCGCTGAGTGGTTTTGTCATCAAAATTTCGATACTTCCTGTTCGTCTTTCTTCCGAAAAACTTCGCATCGTAATCGCGGGAATCAGAAATAAAAACACCATTGGTGCCATGCTGAAAAACGCATCTAACGTGGCATAGCCGAAATCAAAGATATTATAGTTTGATGGAAAAACAAACAAAAACAATCCGGTCAACAGCAAAAAAACAATGATGACCAAGTATCCCATCACGGACGAAAAAAACTGCGAAATTTCTTTGAAATATAGATGTTTCATGGGTGCAAAGATACGAAAAAAAACCGAAACGCAAAGCGTTTCGGTTTTTTTTCGTTTATGATTTATGAATTATGAATTATGAATTGTTGTTATTGTTTCACCACCTTCGCAACATGGCTACCAATCCGCAGAATATAGGTGCCGGGTTGGAAGGGCGACATGTCGATAGTGAATAGTGAATAGTGATTAGTGAATAGTGGTGGCTGCGCCACATAGACGCGTTTTCCGGTCATATCAAACAGTTCGATGATATCACCGGGCTGCCATTCATCATTCATAATCCATAATTCATAATTCACAGGATTCGGATAAATTTCCAATCCCTCATCCGTTTCTATCTCGGTGATGTTCGTCTGTTCGCACTGCGGACCGGTCAATTTCGGTATGCCTTGCGTAATTTCATGGTCGCAACGGGTACATTTTTTGAACTCAACACCGGCATTGTCGCAGGTGGCAGGGGTGCGTTCGGTCCAGTTTGCGGGTAAGTCATGTCCGAGTGCGGTGATAGGGCGTGTTTCTAAAACGTGCTGACACCTTGTGCAACGGCGGTCCTCCGAGCCTGCTACTTCGCAGGTGGCGGCGAGGGTGGTGTGCCATGCACCGGCGTCGTGACCGAAATGGTAACATGAATCGAAAGGTATTGGTACTGCTGTAATTTTTATATCATTAATTGAAGTGTTGCCATTTCGTCCTAAGCCATTTGCTCCATCGAAATATATTCGCAGATATACCACGTCTTGATTGCTCATCGTTATTGGAAGACTGAATTCGTCATAAGTCGGTTGTAAGGCGTCGTACGAGTCATTGGAAACTCTAACGGGGTGCACAAGCGAATTTTCTACCGGTGTAAACGAACCTGTTGAGCCTATACGGTAAGCAAGTCTGAATGTGTCAGGCCCACTTCCGGTTGATTTTTGAGTGCAGGAAAACGTTATGTCTTCATGCCCTTTGGTACTGAATTTTAGTTGGAATGCGGTAGCGTCGTCGATTCCGACTTCGTTTGCCGGTTGCCAGCCGTTGGTTGTCACGGTTTCAGCATTGTTTATAACGATTGGTGTTCTTTCGGTACTACCGTTGGAGCCGATGACAATTTGCTGATTGTTGTCCCAAGCGGTTAATTCCGACACATCGGCAAATATACCTTCATCTGCGTTAAATTTGTTGCCGGGGTCAGCCATCACAGTTGCACTTTCTCGTTTGAGAGCCACAAGCAGAACGGCATCACCATCGCAAGTACAGAATTCATCGAGTTTTCCGCAATGCTCGCAATAATCGAAAAGCACGTAGTTTATGGTATAGTTGTCGTATGCAACAGCATTTTGGTAGGTGTATGCACTAACTTCTATCTTGTCGGCAGACACAGTAACCGCCGAAAACGTTGGTAGAAAAATATCGCCGGATTTTGCGGTACCGTTGTGCGTGGCAATGTCGCCGGGAATAGGTTCAAAATCAAACGCAGCCGCATTCGGCAAGTTGAACACCATACCGCCGGGCGTGTCGTCGGGTACTATGTCAAGAGATACAGGGCAAACTCGTTTACTTCGGAAATAATAATGTTCATCACCGACAAGGGCTAAATCTACGCCATAATCACGGAACAAAATCCTCATATCTGCATAGAAAGTATGACGATCCTCGCGGGGATAATTGTTACCTGCAAATGCTCCGACAGGCATCTCGTGGAGCATCACCACTTTCCAATCAATGCCATTGTCGGGCTGATTGGCGTCTATAAGTAACTCTTCGAGCCACGCTAATTGTGCGGTCATGATGGCTTTTCCAAATTCTATATTTGACGTGGCGGGATAGCGATGGGTTTGCATCCCTGTGTTCATGGAAATAAATCGTGTGTTGCCATAGTCGAAAAAGTGCGTAGTTTGTTGTGTAACCGAATGTCCGGTTGCACCATTGTCGGGCAAGGTGTGATGATCGCGGAATGTGGTAGATGCACCGGCAGTTCCATACGTTTCATCTTGTGGTCTGCCTCTACCTCTGTTAATATCATTGTTTCCGGGAGAAATCATGTGCGCATAACTCGCCAAAAAGGGCTGTGCCGCTGTGAAAAACAGCATGTGCTGTTGCGACATTGTGCTACTTCCGCTGTTATCTTCGCTATTGACGCAATCGCCGGTATTGATCATAAAGGCGATGTTTTCCGCACCAACGGTAGAGACCGCTTGATTGAGCAGTTCGCCCCATGCCGTTGCACTTTGCAGATTCGTTTTGCCGTCACTATTAGCCGTTCTGCCCATTTGCGGGTCGGTAACGTGTATAAAGGTGAACGATGTGGCGGTGGGATCTTCGGTTTGGAAAGCGTACCAATTGGTCCAATTCGTACCGCTTTGTATTCTGTAAAGATATTTTGTGCCTTGTTCAAGATTATCAAGGTTGACTACATATTTTGCACGTTCGGCGTATGTTTCGCCTGTTGCGATAGGTGTTGTGGTTAGAGAGTTCAATGTCGTTGTGCTAGCTGAACCATCGGCTTTTTTATATTCAAACACTGCACCACGTCCCGACTTTGCAAACCATGTGATAGTAATAGAACTCATCGGGTCAGGACTGCCTCTTTCAGGACCCGCAACCCCAAAAGAAAGTGCAATTTGCTGCGGATAATCGCTGGCGAGAAAGTCTGCACGAGGTTGAACAGGTGTCGTAGGATCCGGCAAACCCTCACTGCTCTTGACTTCCGATGAGGTGTTGGCAACTGCTTGTTCGGTGATGTTGGCGGTTGCCGGCTGTGCTACCAGTGCCGTTGCGATGCCTGCAAATAGGAGTGCAACAGCGATACGAAAAAATGGTTTTTTCATGTTTTTTTGTTTTTGATAGATACATAATGATTTTGCAAAGATACAAAAAAAAAACGAAATGCATTCGCATTTCGTTTTTTTTGTTTAATCGTTTAATTGTTTAGACTATTGCTTAATGATTTTGGTAGTATGCCCACCAATCCTCAACACATACGTGCCTTCCGGCAAATGCGAAATATCAATGGTAACCGGTGTCCGGTAATCGGTAACCGGTGGGGTAGAATACACACGTCTGCCGTTGATATCAAACAATTCTACGATGTCACCCGATTTCCATTCGTAATTCGTAATTGATAATTCGTAATTCACCGGATTAGGATAGACGGTCAACCCCTCATCCGTTTCTATCTCGGTGATGTTCGTCTGTTCGCACTGCGGACCGGTCAATTTCGGTATGCCTTGTGTAATTTCGTGGTCGCAACGGGTACATTTTTTGAACTCAACGCCGTCATCATCGCAGGTGGCAGGGGTGCGTTCGGTCCAGTTTGCGGGCATATCATGTCCGAGTGCGCTTATAGGTCGTGTTTCCAGAATATGCTGACACCTTGTGCAACGGCGGTCTTCCGAGCCTGCTATGGTGCAGGTGGCGGCGAGGGTGGTGTGCCATGTGCCGGCGTCGTGTCCTAAGGCAGGTATCACGATTGTTTCCGTAAGGTTAGGATCGTTCTTGCAGGTGCGGGTGCTGTCGCCTGCCTCTGTACAAGTGGCGGGAGTTACAACCCATTCGCCCCAGTCGGGTGGGATGACTTCGGTGATGGTGATGGTAAAGACTTCACCGGAAGCAGCAGCAGTAGCAGTCGTTCCACACGTACCCTCTACTTTCCAGGCATAAACGCCCGACTTCGGGAAGTCCGTATGCTCAAGGTTGTAGAACGTTTGCGGGGTGTTTTTAGTGAACGTCACTGCGGGTGTCAGCGTATCCCAATAGGTTAGGGTGTAATTGTCGTTGGTGCCGTACCACATGAGGGAAACGGTGCTGTCGCTGAGGGGTTCGAGGTAGAGCGTGGTGGGTTCGTCGCAAGGTGTAGAGAACAGCGTGAGGGTGATGTTGCGTTCGGCAAACGTTCCCGAGCCATCGGTGGCTTCGGCTCTTACACGGATTACGCCGCTTTGTTCGGGCAAACCGGTGAGTACGCCGTTAGCCGTGATGGTGCCTCGCTCTGCACCCGAAACGATACTCCACTCCACACCTTGATAGGTGGCGTTGAACGGAAAAATTTCGGGATAGAGGAAGAGCGAACGCTGGTCGCTGTTGAGGGCTACTGTGGGCTGAACTGCCAGTATATTCATACGCTCTACGGCAATGGATTGGGAGGCATCGCCGGCGAAGACGATGTTGGATTGCACCAACAATGCGTCCGACGATTTTGTCTGAACCGGGATTTTATTAAGATTTGCAGAATTACCAAGATTATCATTCGTACCATCGTCAATCCCTGTCACTCCCATAATCCCGGCAATCTTGTCAATCTTGTCAAAATCCTGGTTCAAGACAGCCGGTGCTCTAAACTCCGAACTCGGAATTGGGTCGTATCGCAACGCATAATACTGCTCACCCCCCGGATTAGCAACGTTATCCACAAAGAACACCCGATGTCCCGGCAAGGTAGCAATCTCCGTCATAGCATCGGGCGTAGCACCTCGAAGTATGGTAAATTCGTTGATCCGTGTGCCGATGTATTGGCTCCAGATGAGGGTGTTTTGGTCGCCATCGCGAGTGATGGTGAGGCGTGGGCTTTGGTGGGCTTTGCTCGGGTCGTAAACCGTTCGTATGCCTCCCGCAAGAATGCCCTCAAGCAGATACGCCTCGCTCCTCACGTTGAGGTTAGAACTCACATCTATAAAGGCTTGCTCGGCTTTCGCCACACGTCCGATTTCAAAAAACTGATTGAAGGTTGCCTCTTTCAAAATCACAATCGTGTCGATGCGTGCGTCCATAAAGTCGGTGTCCCAACGCACGTCGATACGTCCGTTGGTTTGGGTCAGAAATTCGATTTGCGGTGCATCCACACGCGACATCAATTGAATGGGTGCGTCGAAATATTTCGTACAGATATTGTTCGCCACACGAACCATCATCTGCACCCTAATCGGGTTGTAGAACGCAAAATCCGTAAAGCGAACCGTGCCCTCACTTCCACCGGCGGGGGCCCCAAACCCCCTATTTGTTGGGGGGGGCAAACCCCCATTT
>WRKV01000052.1 GCA_009777915.1 Bacteroidales bacterium
TTCCTGCAATCATTCCGCAGATAATATCGGAAATAAAATGCATACCGAGGTAAACCCGCGAATAACTGATTAGGGTTGCCCAAGTAAATGCAACAAGCGTTACCCAACGATATCGGAATACCAAAGAAAGCAGAACGGCAAACCCAAAACTATTAGTTGCATGTCCGGAAATAAAACTGTAAGTACCTCCACGACGACCATTTACAAGTTGCACAAATTCCTTAAAATCAGGATGATGTCCAGGACGAAGGCGTTCGAAAATAGGTTTTATTAATCCCGACGAAAATTGATCGCACAGCGTAACCATTAAAATAAAGAAAAAGGTAATAAATATGGACTGTTTTATCGAAGCTGTTTTGTAAAAAACTAAAAACAAAACAAACAGATAAAGCGGGATCCACGTTTGAGTTGTACTTACGATACGCATAAGACTATCCAAAAAAACAGAATCGCTACCATTGAGTAAAAAAAACAAGTTGCGTTCGTAAGGAAGCAGGTTTTCTATAAATTCTTTCATTGTTTTTTAATTACATTCTCGACTGCAAAGATACGAAAAAATTTGAGAATAGGAACTGAAAAATCAAAAATGTTTTAATTTTCACCCCAAATTATGGGAGGTGTTCCATTTTTTTGCAGGTATTCGTTGCATTTCGAAAAGTGTTTGCTGCCGAAAAAACCTCGATACGATGAAAGCGGAGATGGGTGAACAGTCTTTAATATCAAGTGTTTCGACGTGTCGATCCATTTTTCTTTCGATTGAGCATGACTACCCCAAAGCATAAAAACCAAGTGTTCTCTTTGGTCGGACAGTTTTCGAATTACTGCATCTGTAAACTGCTCCCAGCCTTGATTTTGGTGCGAAAGCGGGTTGTGTGCACGAACGGTTAGCGTCGTGTTCAACAGAAAAACACCTTGTTTTGCCCAGCGTTCCAAATTTCCGGATCTTGGCAGAGAAACGCCTAAATCATCGGAAATTTCTTGAAAGATATTTCGTAACGACGGGGGCAAATCCACGCCATCCGGCACGGAGAACGATAATCCATGTGCTTGTCCAACGCCATGATACGGATCTTGCCCCAAAATCACCACTTTTACATCGTGAAAAGGCGTTAAATTAAATGCATTAAAAATCTGCGTATTCGGCGGATACGTAGTGAATTGACGTTGCTCATGTTGCAAAAAATTTCGCAACGAGGTCATGTAGTTTTGTTCAAATTCCGAAGCTAAAACGGAAAGCCAAGAAGGTTCGATTTTTACAGCCATAAAAATTTTTTTTGCAAAATTACAAAAAATTTCGTAACTTTGTACCAAATATTTTGAATAATTATGAAAAAAATTTGTCAAATTGCAGTACTTTTGGTGGTTTTGTGTGCATTAGCCTCGTCTTGTGCCTCGTCCCGAAAACAAGTTCCTTGCCCTGCTTACGGTAGTAAATCCGGCAATTTTGAACGTCTGCCTTACTAATTCGAAATGCCTCGGTTTGTTCGATACGCCTGTTTTATTTCTCTGCTTTTCCCTGGGAGCCTTGTGTTTTCGCAGGTTGAGGTATTGGAGGATTTGATTCCGGATACGGAGTTGCAAGTGTATCGTCATTATTCGGGTTTTGGTCAAATTCACGGTAATGGCTTTGGTTTTGGCTTTCGTTACGGACGAATAAAATCCATTGAAAAATCCAATTTTCAAGAATTTGAATTTCTACAGCTCAAGCATCCCAAAGCCCAGCGACAGTCAGGCTGGGGTGCACATTTGGTTGGTAATTCTCGACGATTTATTTGGGGTGGCGTTAATCAGTTGTTTGCATTGCGATATGGTTTGGGTATGCAACGCACCATCAATGAAAAGCCCTATTGGGGCGGTGTTCAGGTGGGTTACACGCTTGCAGGAGGAGCCGTTTTAGGTTTGGCAATTCCTCAATATCTGAATATCCTTCATCTTAAAGAGCCGTTGCCACCTCCGGGTTCGAACGAAAATCCCTGGGAGGTTCGTGCAGAACGATATGATCCGAATAATCACAAACACAATGAATTATCCTATATCAACGGGATGGGACCGATGTTTAAGGGATTGGGTCATCTTCGTCCGTATCCCGGTGTTTACGGGAAATTTGGCTTTAATTTCGAATTTGGAAAGTATTTGGAGCGTATCAGTGCGGTTGAAGTGGGGGTTATGATTGATGTTTTTCCGATTCCGGTGCCGATGATGGCGATTTCTTGTCCGGATTGTAATAACGATACCGGACTGAAAACAGATCAAAATTTCTTTTTCGCTAATTTTTACCTCGCTTATCATTTTGGGGGAAGAAAATAAATTTTTGCAGACATCAAAGTAGGGGGCAAGGGCAAAATTAACTCTTAACCTTTGACTTTGGGTTCACATTCAAAATTTGGCTTTAGACGAACGAAATTTTACGTTGGAATTGAAACCTTCGTTTTTTCGTCAAACGCGTCTTATTATCTCGATTTATCTGATTCAATTTTTTGAAATTTCAATTTATTTTTGTAATCAAATTAAGGTGTTTACAAAAGTAAATCACAAAAATTAGTATAGATTTGTAAAATTCACATGAATTTACATTGTTAACTTTGTAAACTATGTTTTATTTCCGTAACACTCTACTTTTCATCTATATTTTATTCAAAATCAGATTTTAATTTCGACTATTTGAAGTGAATAATCAATAAAATCAATACATTGAGAACATTTTTCAAGGTATAAATTATTAACCAACTATATCATTGTAAATAAATGGATTAGGCTGTTATGTTGATGTTATTGTTGAAAACTTTTGTAAAATCTACTTGTTTATTTTTGTAAATTTTCGTATCTTTACAGTTCTAAATTATGCAATTCTTTAATTTTGTAATAAATTTCACTTTTGTAAACTATGATCAACCGAATCGAGTTAATTCTCAAAACTCAAAATTTGACCCCAACCCAGTTCGCAGATGCGATCGGAATCCAACGTTCGAGTATGTCGCATATTTTGGCACGCCGAAACAATCCCAGTTTGGACTTTGTAACCAAAGTCCTCAATCGTTTCCCGGAAATCAACGCCGAATGGCTAATTTCGGGCAAAAATCAGATGCTGAATATCGCTACCTCCCACCCTACTCCATCGCCGACACACACACCGGAAATAAACACACAAATTCCTGAATTTGAGTGGAATAATGAGATTGTTGAAAATGATGAGGAAACGCTACACAAGGAAACACAGCGTGAAAATGTAGAAACACAGCATAACAAAATGCAGCGTGAAAATGTAGAAACACCTGATTATGCATCTCCACAAAAAATTCCGTCGACCAACCAACGGGATTTAAATCAAAATTCTGATATCGAACGTATTATCGTGTTTTTTACGGACGGAACATTTAGGAGTTACACCTCCTAATCGATGGTTCGTACACTGCGGATTTCGCCGGTTTGTGGCGAAAAATCAATTTGCAGTGGATTGGGTGGAAGTGCCGGTGTCATTCCGAATTGACTGAACGGCATTGGTTTTGAATAAAGTAACTGATTATCAAGTTTTACCGTTACTAAACCCTGACTTGGAATGCTGTAATAAAATCCTTTCCTGTACATTCGGATATTTCTTGAAAACCTTTGAAATTCAGAAGATAGATCATCTTGCAGAGCGATGTTCAAGATAATTTTCTGAGCGTCCGATGCACCTTCTGTAGCAGGGTTCAACAGTCCGTAACTTGCTGAGAACTCGGCTAATTCAACGGTCAAACTGTCTTTGTGAGTCGGCAAAAATTCAAAACGTGCGGTTTCGTATGAGATTTTGGTTGTTCCGGTGAACATACTGATATACTCGTCCTCCATGCGATTGAATTCCTCGTTCATGTATCGGATTGCTGCCGCCTCATAGTTAACCTCCTGAAAACCAGTCAGAAGTTTAGTTCTATCCTCACGAATTTTGTTGATATTCGCCACAATTTCCTCCGCTTTTTGAAAGGGTGTTTTTACCGTTTGAGTCGTACGAATTTCATAACGTTGCACGGGCTGTGCATCATCTAATTGATTAAAAAACACCGTATCGTTTTGTTCAATCATGTTGAACATGGGGATCAGCGGGCGATTGACGATTTGCTGTGTTTGAGGTGTTTGTTTTTGAAAATCTTGTTGTCCGAGTTCAAAAGATGGTTTTTTCGAGAGGTTTACCCCGCTGATAATCATACCATTATCATATTCTAAGGCTAATTCCGAGCCGTTGAATTGCACATAATAGATTTGCTTGGGGTCGACTTCACTTTTTTGCGAAACCATCACATTTTCAATACTATAAACCGTTTGATTTTTACTGATGATATTTCTTACGCCCAACAATCTTTCAGCAAATTCGGCGTATGGACCTCTGATAAATTCCTGTTTTCGAATCCAAATTTCGACCTCAACGCTTTGCCTTGGTAAAGCGTAAAGCATTCCCGTAGAACTTGTTGTGTCTAATTTTCCGGTGATTGGAATCACTTCATACGACACGAGAGCAGGTGCCGGCGTTTTACACGACACCAAAACGGCGAGTAAGCCGATGAAGAAAGATAATCGTTTCATAATTTTACTTGTTTTGTGCAAATTTTTTGCAAAGATACGAAAAAAAAATGAAATGCAGAGCATTTCGTTTTTTTTTATTTACTATTTACGAATTTACAATTTACGTTTCGTCCAATCGTAAATTGTACATTTGCGAATCGTACATCATAACTACTAATCACCAAAAAAAATTTGCGTAGTTCGAAAATTTTTTGTACCTTTGCAGAACAAATCACGGGGATGTTTGGTTTTGACAGCAAGGACAGTGGATTTGTAAGCACGTCGAGGGTTGTATGTCAACCTCGTTAATCTCAACATTCACGCCAATTAACTGGCAACAATACAACTTATGCTCTTGCAGCTTAGTATCAGATATTAAGTTAGAGCTGTTTCCGCGAAAACCTTTGCTCGACCGGTTTCGCCTGAAATATCAAATCCGTCGAGCCGGCTGTTTAGAGGTTTCTGTAAAGCAGTTGTATCACTGAAAATAAGTTGTGTTTCGGTTGGCTTTTGACCAAAAACACAAACGAAAACCCAACAAAAGCTAAGCGTGTAGAAAGCATTTTTGCTGCTTGTTTGGACGAGGGTTCGAATCCCTCCATCTCCACAGATGGGATTGAGTTGTCGACAAACTGTCGACAACTTGTCGACAGTTGAAATTACTTGTTCTTGATGGATGAAAACAAACAACCATCGCCTAAAATGATGAAGAAATAAACCCTATGATAAAAAAAATCTATCTCACTTTTCTATTGATCATCGGTCTCGTGCGGTTTGCCGAGGCGCAGAATGATGTCATTACGTTTACCTGGAACGCCGAAGCAAATGCAGGGGCAACAGCAACACAGTTTTACTTTGAGAGCACCGGCGGACCCTATACTGTGCACTGGGGCGATGGATCAACAGACTCTTGGTCAGGTTTTGGTGGTTGGCGGGGCAAAGATTACAGTATTGCCGGTACTTATACCGTAACCATAGTGGCTGATGATCCTGCTTGTCGGTTTACCGCTCTTAGTATAGCTACGAGAAACCTTACTTCTCTTGATGTAAGTGGAAGCACAGCTCTATATGACATAACCGCTCACAATAATCAGCTTACCAGACTTATAATTGACCCGGATAACCACACACCACTAACTACCCTACAATGCCAAAATAACAAACTACCCCTAAAAGATCTCTATGTTGCCGCATCTTTGGCAAGTGGTGCTACTACCAATCGTCCGGGAACTCAACGCCCCGATACGCTACCCGCAATATCTCGCCTCAAGCATCTTATCACAGAGGATACGCTACTCGGCGGTACTGCTACCACATACTCTGCTTTCAGACTTGATGGTGTAACTGCCGTAGCAAATGTAGACTACATACGCGACGGACATTTTATCACTTTTCTAAAAGAAGGGCTTTATACGCTTGAGGCTCGTAACAGTGCAATTCCTGCCAGCGATGCTCTTTATGATGCAGTGGTTATATTTGCCTACGAAGTTAGCCATTCCGACCAAATCACGTTCACTTGGACGGGCGACGGCTCTACTCCGAAAAGTTTTTCCTTGTATGCCACCGCAGGCGAAACCTTTACGGTGGATTGGGGCAATGGCACCACCACCACCCATACCGGAAATGGCAACGCTGAGGCTACGCCTCCCATCGAACACGTCTACGGTGATGATGCCTCGTATGATGTAACCGTGAGGGCAAGCTCCCCCGAATGCCGATTCATTTTGCTTGACGTAAATGGTAGAAATCTCACTGCATTAGATGTGAGCAACAGTCCGGAGTTAACCACCTTACAGTGCCACAACAACCAAATTACCACGCTTGATCTTACCGAGAACACCAAGTTGGCTTATTTACTCTGCTATAGCAACCAACTTCCTGCACTTGATGTGAGCGAGAATACGAAACTGACTACTCTGACTTGCAACAACAACCGGCTGACCACACTTGACGTGAGCCAGAATACGCTACTAACCCAGTTGTCTTGCGTCCACAACCAACTGACCACGCTTGACGTGAGCAAGAATACAGCACTAACCCACTTGGCTTGCCATAGCAACCGAATGACCTCATTGGATATCCGCGACAATCCTGTACTAAATTCCCTGTATTGCTATGACAACAAACTGCCGTTAAAAGATCTCTACGCCGCTTGGGATCACATACGTTCGACCATTACCCTCCGATTGGGTGCACAAATCCTCGATACCATCACCACATCTACCAACACCCGCCAACTCATCACAGCCGACACTCTGTTCGAGACAACACCCACGCAATACACCAATATCATGCTCGATGGTGTTGCTGCCGTTGCCGGAACAGACTATATCCTTGATGGGCATTTCATCACATTTTTGAAAGAGGGCATTTTTACGATTGATGCTACCAATGGGGCGATACAAAGTAATTTGGCAGCACCTGCGAAGGCTGTGTTGACTTTCAAAACCGAGTCGCCTCTTGACCAAATCACCTTCACCTGGACAGGCAGTAGAACCGGAGGGTCAAATAGGAGATCGTTTGTCCTGTATGCCACCGAAGACGAGGAATTTACGGTGGACTGGGGCGATGGCAGCACCATCACCACCCATACAGGGAATGGCTATGATAAGGATACTATTCTCGAATACCTCTACGGCGATACTGCCACTTATGATGTAATCGTAACAGCAAGTTCCCCCGACTGCCGGTTCACTGGTTTGACTGCAATGTATAGAAATATCACAGTGTTGGATGTGAGCCAAAGTCCGATGCTGACGGAACTCATCATCCACAGCAACTACACCCTTGATACATTAGATGTAAGCAACAACAAGGAACTAACCCATTTGGATTGCGGTTGGACCTCACTTACAACCCTTGATGTTAGCGAAAACACAAAGCTAACCTATTTAAATTGCTCAACGGCAAATTCTTTGACGGCATTAGACGTAAGCAACAACCCGCTACTAACCTACCTAAACTGTGGCTACGTCCAAAAACTAACCACGCTCGACATCAGCAACAACCTTGCATTAACGTATTTGAATTGTAGTTTCAACGAACTGACCACGCTGGATGTAACCCCGCATACGGCACTGACGGAATTGATATGTCACGACAACCTCTTTACCGACTTGGACGTAACGCAAAATCCGGCACTAACGGTGCTAAATTGCAGTTTTAACGAGATTGCCGAATTAGATCTAAGTAACAACACCCAACTCCTCCACCTGAATTGTCGGAGAAATGAACTCCTCGAATTAGATTTGGAACATAATACGGCGCTAACCTTTTTAGATTGTGGCAACAACAACCTTACTGAGCTTGATCTAACAAGCAATACGGCACTTGATACAGTATACTGCCAATACAGCTCTGATCTGGCCAAACTCCTCCTGCCAAACACCGCAACGCTGACTCTGCTGGACTGCAGGGACAGCAAAGTGACCGCATTAGATGTAAGCAACAACCCCGGACTGCAAAGGTTAGTCTGTTACAATAACCAACTTGCCACACTTGACCTCAGCAACAATACAGTACTAACCGAACTGTATTGCAGCAACAATCAACTGACCGAACTTAAACTCAGCAGTTTCCCGCTAACGGATCTGTCCTGCTACGATAACAAATTGCCGTTAAGGGATCTTTATGTTGCCTCAAAAAGAGTGGACGACGTTTCCGACAAACTTCTCGGTCCACAATTTTTCGATCTACAAAATGTGGAAAAGGGCGAGCCTTATCTGATTACAATCGATACCGTGTTTGATGGACAGGTTACGCAGTACGATGAGCTTACATTCAACGGCAGCCCCGCTGTTGAAGGTGTCGATTACGAACTCGACGGACATTATATCACCTTCCTGAACGATGGTATTTATACCCTTGAGGCGAGCAATGAGGCGATTACAAGCTATCAACACTTTCCCGCAACGGTGGTGTTTACCTATAGCGTTACGTTAGTCGATCCACCCTGCGAGCCTACCGATTTCTTAATCGCCATGGCATCGTGCGACAGTATAGTTTACGATGGCGTTGTCTTCATCAAGGACACGACTTTTACGGATACGCTCGTAAACGCAGCGGGTTGCGACAGTTTGGTTACCGTAAATCTAACCGTGCATCATAAAACTTTCTGCACGATAGATTTAGATTCCTGCGACCAAATTACTTACAACGGCATCGTGTTCATTAAGGACACGACCTTTACGGTCACGCTCGTAAACGCAGCGGGTTGCGACAGTGTGATTACCGTAAATTTGACGGTGCATAGTGTAGAATCGCAATTCGACACGGTATATCGTGCCGATTGCGACAGCGTGTATCATCGGGGTAAATTTTATCATTCGTCTACGATAGTGGATACGTTGATAGAAATGGGGCTTTGCAGTTTTTTGGAAACAGCATTTTTGACGGTGCATCATTCGTATTTTGATCAGCAATATGTATCGGGTGTCGATTCGGTGGTCTACTTGTCGAATGTCTATTATCAGAATACGACTTTGGTCTATCCCTATCAAACGATTGCCGGATGCGACAGTGTGATAGAGGTGTTTATCGTGGTTACACCATCGCCTGACCCGCCCGGTGGCGATGCAGAGATTGTCGTGTATTGGCAACGCGTGTTGGCTGTTGCCAATCCGCAAAACCTTGATGAATTACGCAATGCCACATACTATTGGTACAGAAACGGTGTCTTGTTGCCCCAAAGCAACAGCGATTGGATCGAAATCGGCTCCCCTATTCCCGCCGGCACTTATCACGTAGATATCTATTCCTACGGCAATAAAATTTTGTCTTTGGAACGTATACTGAACGCTCCTTCCGGCATTTCAGCATATCCCAATCCGTTGCCTGTGGAGGGGGAACTGACTGTCGAATCCGTTGGCAAAACCATTCAACAGGTGGATATTTTTGATGGAAATGGACGTTTGGTGCAGGGTTTCAATTCCCCGGGCATCTACATTTTGCAAATCCATTTCACCGACCAAACCGTTGAAACCCTAAAAATTATTGTGCAATGAAAAAACGTATTTCGATAGTAATTTTTGGGTTCATTGTTGTGAATTTTATGACTTCCGTAGGGGCATATTGCATACGCCCCTATTCCCAAACCCCACCGTCGAACAGTTTCACCGTGTCCGCCCTACCTGCCTACAACTGGCTAAAATACAGCAAAAACAACACCCTCAGTTCCGGCGATTTCGATGTGGGTTTTGGTCTGACCTTTCGTCCCAAACCACTAACCGGAAACCTGCAATTAGCCATCGGCGTAAACTACCGCAAATACTACGGTACAATGGATTTCAACGGTTTGGTAGATTCCGTTCACATGACCACTGAGGACATCGCGACCGGCGTGCATCATCGCTATTTTCTGTATCAAGCCTTCAACAGCACCGAACAGCAAACCGTAACCTACATAGAGCCCAACATTCGCTTGGAGTACTCGGCTCCGTTGGCTTCGCGAGTGGATTTTATGGGTGGCTTAGGTGTGGCGTACGGTATGCATTTCGCCGAATCCAACGAAATGACGAGTGGCTCGTATCGACGTTACGCTTGGTTTTACGAAAATAATAATTTGATTGAAAATAATCCTGCCGGAAATTTGAGTACCTATACGAATTTCCTCAATCCCTCAGCGGGAGAGACTTTCAAGCATTCGCTTTTTGCCTTGGGCGAAATAGGATTTCGCTTTCATCTGTCGTCACGGTGGCAGTTGCTAACCCTGTTTAATGTGCAATACAGTTTGCTCAACATTCAGGCAAAGCAAGATGCTTTCACACAACACGACTCGTATTCGGGAATTGCTGCAAGCGAGATACCACAAGGTATTCGAGCAATTTCGGCGGGCGTAGAAATCGGTTTGACTCATCGTTTTGAGAAATCTCAAAGGTCGACCAAAAAAAGAAGGTATCCGACCATGCACGGTGCACATTGCCCGTATTAAGCATTCATCGAAATCAAAAATTCCTCGTTGGTTTTCGTAAATTTCATGCGATCTCGCAAAAATTCCATCGCTTCCACAGGATTCATGTCTGCCAAGTGATTGCGGAGAATTTGAACACGACCTTGAATGTCGGAATCGAGCAATAAATCATCTCTCCGCGTACTCGACGAAACAATGTCAATCGCAGGAAAGACGCGTTTGTTCGACAATCTGCGATCCAATTGAATCTCCATATTACCGGTGCCTTTGAACTCCTCGAAAATAACTTCGTCCATCTTAGAACCCGTGTCAATCAAGGCTGTTGAGATAATCGTGAGCGAACCGCCACCTTCGATATTTCGTGCAGCACCAAAGAATTTTTTCGGTTTTTGCAAAGCATTTGCCTCTACACCACCCGACAAAACTTTTCCGCTCGCCGGACTCACCGTATTGTACGCACGGGCTAAACGTGTGATGGAATCTAACAAAATCACCACATCATGTCCGCATTCTACCAAACGTTTGGCTTTTTCCAACACGATATTTGCAATTCTCACATGGCGTTCGGCAGGCTCATCAAATGTTGACGAAATCACTTCCGCATTCACACTGCGTTGCATATCTGTAACCTCCTCCGGACGTTCATCAACTAACAAAACCAACATATAAACTTCCGGATGTGCAGCTGCAATTGAGTTTGCAAGGTCTTTTAGAATAATGGTTTTTCCGGTTTTCGGTTGTGCCACAATCAAACCTCGCTGCCCTTTTCCGATCGGCGAAAACATATCCATAACCCGCGTCGACAGGAAGTTTTGCGGATGTGATGTAATGTTGAACTTTTCCTCCGGAAACAACGGCGTCAGATAATCAAACGGAATCCTGTCGCGGGCTGCCTCAACGGTCTGACCGTTGACAAATTGAACTTTCGTCAAGATGAAATACTTGTCGCTCTCTCTCGGTGGACGAATCAAACCTTGAACCGTGTCGCCCATTCGCAAACCAAATGTTTTAATTTGTTGAGAGGAAACGTACACATCATCAGGCGAATTCAAATAGTTGTAATCCGCCGAACGCAAGATACCAAAGCCTTCCGGCATCACTTCCAAAACCCCTTCACACGGCACAAAATCATCAAACGAATAGATCACTTCCTCTTTTTTCGGAGGTTGTGGTGGTTTGGATTTCGGTTCGTTCGAATGTTCTTTTTTAGGCTGACCATGACCATTGACCGGAGTCGAAATCTGTGGAGTACCTGCATTCGAAACCGGCTTATTTTGCTCGGCTTTCGGGGTGTTTTCTCCATTCGGTTGTCGCGTTTTTTTCACAGGTTTTCCAATCGGTGCCAAAATTTTTCGCGGACGTTTTTCGGCAGAATCATTTGCGGATTCGTTTGTTTGTGGAACTTCTGCCGGTGGAGATATTGCCTGATCGCTGATCGAAATCAATACGGGCAACGGCTCTACATCGGTAGTTTCCGACGTTTTTTCAGGTTCTACAACAACAATTGGCAATTCCGGTTGTTGCGGTTCCGGTTGTTTTTTCGCCGGTTTGGCGTCTGTCGATTTTGCTTTCGCCGGACGTCCTCTGCGTTTCTTTTCGACTACGGTGCCATCAGGGAGAGGCAATTCGCGTTGTGCGATTTTTAAGGCTTGTTGATCCAAAATTTTGTAGATCAAGTCTGTTTTTTCTAATCGTTTGACTTTTTCAAGACCGAGAGACTTTGCAATCTCTAAGAGTTCTTCAAACGATTTTTCGTCTAATTCTGTTTTGTTAAACATAAAAAATAAGGAATTTGTTGAAAGAAAATTTCATCAAAGCAATAATAAATCTTAGTGAAATTTCAAAATTAGAATGCAAAGATACAACTTTTTTCCGAATTAACCAAATTTTTTGCAATTTTTTGCAATTTTTGCAATCGCCGAACGGGAGATTATTTCCAAAGTGCCTCGTTTTGCCAATTGTTCAGAAATCCCATTTTGTAAATCGGAATACTGGGGTTGTTTTTGAACAATGTCAAAAGTTTGTTTTTTATTTCGTGGTTCGGATTTATGGCGTTGCAAAGGTATAGCATTGAAGTTATAAGCAAAAACGGTTTTTTTTCTTGTACCGGCGTTAATGAATTTTGCAACCATTGGTTGCGTGGATTTTTGGGTAAAGTGGGGCGTTTCGCCATGTTTTTACTCCAAACTCGTGAGTGATGAGCCACGATGTTTCGCAAGTATGTAATTGCTTCTAACCAGCTCGACAATTCGCTGTGCAAGTTCAATCCGAATTCTTTTGCAATAATTGATTTTTCGGGCAAAACGTGGTCTAAATTTTTGTAGATTTTTGATAATGCCCCAAATGTTGTAACTTCAAAAATTAACCAAGCATCGGGCTTTACGCTACTTTCCCACATTTCGTTTTTTGGTTTTTCGCTTGGGTGCTTTTCTCTAAATGCTTTTGCAAAGATTTCGCCACTTCGAGCAAATTCGTCTTGTAAATTTGATATATTGGCTTTGTGTTTTTCTTTATCTGCAAAAAGTGTTTCATTCAAATACCACAGCCCGCCGTACGCTTGCGATAGATGATAGATCATTTTCGTGCGTAGTGTAATTTCGATAAATTCTATTGCACTAAACAAAATAAGTCGTAAATGACAGTCGAAGTGATAACGGGCAATAACCTCGTCGAAGTTTGAGCCGGTCGCAAATTTGTGATTGATGAAATCTGTTTGCATATCCCACCAATACCCTTTCAACCGATAATAACTGATACTGCTTAAGTAAAAAGCCGTTTTTTGTTCATCTTTTATGGTCAGTCCTCTTGTTTTGAGCAGGGCGATTTGTTCGTCAATCGTTCTTGATTTTTTGTTTGCTGTCATTACTGAAAAAAAATGACCCGCGTGCAGTTCTTATGGTATGCAAACGGGTACTGTTATCGTTAACTCGGAGCATTGTCCGTATTGTTATCTGTGATTCGAGGGTGCAAAGGTACGAAAAAAAAATGAATTAACCAAATTTTTTGCAATTTTTTGCATTCGCCGAACGAGGATTGTTTTCATAATGTGTAATTTTTTATTAAGAAGTGGTCAAATAGTTACTGATTATCTTATTGACATATATGTTGCGAGATGTATCAATGTTGTAAATGATATACCATGTGGTAGATTTATTTCTCTTGTATGGGTAAGAATATGAGCCATATTCTAAATGATTTTTGTATTTTGCAGGATAGTGATATACAGCGTTATCCAATTGATAGCAAACGTCTACAATATCGTCCACATACTGCATAACTTTCGGAACGCTAAGCGTAGCTTTTTCCCATTTTAATAGACCTACGACAATTTCGTCCAAATCAATTCTGGCTTGGTGTTTAATAAATACCATGTTCGTTCAATATCTTGGTCAAACTGTTTTTAGATTCTGTTCGAAACTGTTCTACGGTCATATATCCTTCCGGCATTCCTCCGCTTTTAGCAGGATTTTCAATACGTTTTTCTGTCGTAACATCTCTCGTACAAGCGTAAGTATACGCCACTTCAGGTTCACTTGCAGTATTGATATCCTCAGATAATTCGTCAAAATATGTTTTAGGAGTTTTCATAATGTGTAATTTTTTTTGCAAAGTTACAACAATTTTTTGGAATAAAAAAGTTAAAAAGTGTTAAAAATTGTTAAAAATTGTTAAAATGTTATTCACTATTCACTATCGGGCGACGCATGCGTCGCCCCTACGGTTGCTGTTTGATGTGTGTAGGGGCGATGCACGCATCGCCCCTACGGGGCTTATGGGAATATAAAAAAAGCGAGGCACAGAGCCTCGCTGAATAGAACGACGAAGGTGGGAACCTCCGCCGAACGGGGAAATTTATTCTCTAAACTTGTAACAGATACCCCAACGGAAATCATGAGCAAGCCTTTTTGTGCTTAAGGCAACTTTTTTTAGTCCCCAATCTCCGGTGTTATACTCAAAATGAAATCCGATATTTTGTTTTTTGAAAGGGAAAAAAGATAGTCCGAAACCAAGGCCATTTTCAAAAAAAGACTGCTCAAAAAATCCATATTCTACAGCATACCCATATTTATAGCCAAACCATAAATCCCAACGATTGCGACTTTCGTTTAAAAACAAACCTAACGGATGAAAGTTGACCTGACCTCCAAAATTGAGAAGATAAGAATGCTGAATGCCTTGAGCATCTGAAATACGTATACGTCCCATATCAGAAAAACCAAAATAAGCACCAACTTCCAAACAACTTAATAAGCCATAATTTCCTTCTGCCCGAAAGTTCGACAACCTTAAAGAAAAAGGACTATGATGCATATTCAGAGTAGATCCTTTTTTCTCAGTATAAACACCTGTATTGATGGAATTACTCAACTTCACTGTAATCTTATCTTTGATTGGCGATGTTCGCAAAAAAATGTTTGTTAAGGTTTCTTGACCGTTTTCTGCTTTCAATGCTGAAGAAAAGCTCAGGCAAGCAAGGATGATGAACGTTAAATGTATAATTGATGTTGTTTTCATGATTAAAAGTATTTTAAATGTATAATTGATGTTGTTTTCATGATTAAAAGTATTTTATTATTTGCAAAGTTATGAAAAAATGTATTACCAAGTTTTTGGG
>WRKV01000053.1 GCA_009777915.1 Bacteroidales bacterium
AATAGGGGTTGCCCGATGCCGTGAAGTTTGTCGTGGTGAGGCGTCCATTGCAACCTGTTGGTTCTATTTCTGGTTCGTCTCGAACGCATCTCAACAGATACCCCGCAAACGTAGGGCTACCATTGAACCAGACTTCATCAGCTTTGAAGGAAAATTCCCATGCCATTTCTGAGCTAGAAGGATACATGTTTCTTAAGTTGGTAGTTGACCAATAGGCACCGTAGGAACCAAAACCCAGATGGGACACACCATGCTCAGAGAATTCGCCTCCGAAAACTCCGCCCCAGGCATCACTTCTTAGCCAAGAGCTTCCCGTTGCATCATTGGTTGCACCGGAAATCTGCAAAGTCTCAAAATCTGCCATATGAGGTACACGCCAACCGCCCGGACAAAGCAAATCCTGAAAACGATGCACCATACACCACGAAAAATAATCCCCAACATACGATGAAAACTCTGAGGTTTGTGTAGTATCGGGACGAGTGCCGGAAGAATTGATCATTCCGCAATCCCCACTCCGCCAATCGGAAGTTTGAAAATCGGTTTTATTGCAATGTGGTGCCAACACCACATCCGACCAGGTGCGTCGATTGGTACCTGTGCCTGTGGTCCAGGTTCTATCGGTTTTGAAATAAGGCATACCATTGTTGGTGAATGCAAAAGCCGACAAGTTCGTATTGCAACCTGTGCCACCATCCTGTGCTGTC
The DNA here is from genome assembly GCA_009777915.1 of Bacteroidales bacterium. GTDB lineage: Bacteria > Bacteroidota > Bacteroidia > Bacteroidales > P3 > WRKV01. Next base: position 708 of record WRKV01000053.1, read on the forward strand.
AACACAGAGAAATGTGCTCCGCTGATGTTGGATGTGTCGTTTCCGCAGATATTGGTTGCTACGGCGTAGTAATAGAGGCGTACTTCGTGGGGAGTGGGGTTATTGTTGGGAGGTGTAAAAGAGTTGGTTTGTGCCCCGTTGTTGTCACCCAGATCTGTGCCCTCTGTGGTGCTTGCTAATGTGTGCGAGAACCACTGGATGTTAATCGGTGGGGTTCCTGTGGGCGAAATGGTTAGCGGAGTAAATGGCGGTCCTCCTTCTACAAATGAGATGCGGTCGGCTCCGGAAGGAGTAACCTCGCCGATGGTGGGCGGTTCGTTAATCGTCATCGCTATAGTAAGCGGTTCACTTGTACAACCGTTGTTGTCAGTTCGGGTAACGGTGATATTGCCGTTAACGGCATCAGCCCCCGGAGTGGTCGTAAATGTGGTTCCTGTTCCTGAATTTGGCGACCAGCCTGTGGGTGCCGTCCAGTTAAAAGTTACGTCCGAAACGGCGTTCACCGCGAGGGTATGCGACGAATTTCGACATACTTCATTGCCGTTGGCATCACTGCGAACGGGCATAGCAGGGATAGCGTTGATGGTAATGTTTCCCGTCCTCACCTCACTTGGTCCGCAGTCATTGTTTGCCGTTACCGTAACAGCCAAAGAACCCGTTGTTGTGCCGGCATTGGTAACGGTGAGGGTTGTGCTATCGCTACCGTCATCGGTCATGCTCGCAGGAGTAGTCCAGGTGTAAGATGTTGCACCCGGAACAGTATCAATAGAGGCTGTGAACGTACTGCCCAGACAAGCCGAAGCAGGATCAAATGTTATTGTTCCCGGCGTGCTCGGAACATCGTTCAAAGTCATCGCTATAGTAAGCGGTTCACTTGTACAACCGTTGACAATTGCTGTAACGGTAATATCCTCATCATTCGCAAGTTCTCCCGGAGTGGTCGTAAATGTGGTTCCTGTTTCCGAACTTGGCGACCAACCTGTAGGTGCCGTCCAATTAAAGGTAGCACCCGAAACATCATTAACGGAGAGAGTATGCGGTGCATAACGACAAGCCACGTTGCCGTTGGCATCACTGCGAACGGGGGTAGCGGGGTGGCTGAACACTTGCACACGGATTGAGTCGCTAACCACCGGCGGGCAAATGCCGTTGGTGGTGGTGATGATACAGCGATACCAATAGTCGGATGCAGGTGTGTTGGGCACGGTGTAGGTTTGTGCCGTAGCCGATTCGACGTCGGCATAGATACCCTCATGGGTTTCCGAGCGTTGCCACTGATAGGTGATGCCTGTCGTGGTGCTTGGCGTTACGGTGATCTCCGGAGATGTGCCCCCAAGGCAGATGAAATCTTGCGTTGAGGCGATGTTGTCGATAGCGATCGGATCTATCACGTAGATGGTGATGTCGTCGTAGCTTTCGCAGTTATTATCCGTATTGGTGATGGTTACGGTGTAGGTTGTGGTTTCGGTGATGTCACCCGAATTGAGGGTAAGCACTTCGTCGGTTGCACCGCCGGGGCTCCAAAGATAGGAGTAGGAGCCTGTTTTATTGAATTGTGGCGTGAGATCGATAGTGGTTGATGCCGAGCTGCATATACTGTCGTTGGGCGACACGTCGATGCCGGTGATGACCGGTGCACCGGAACTGCTGCCAACGAGGAAACTGTTGCTGTTTTCGCAGGAGGTGTTGTGTATGTATCTCACGATAACGGTATAACTGTGTGAGGTTCTACCTGTAAAGGTAGGCGAAGTTTGCCATGTTGTGCCTCCGTCTATGGAGTATTCGTATTCCGGTCCTACCGGGTCAGTGATGGTTATCACGCCGTTTGGAGTACCCGAGCAGGCAGAGTTTGGTATGATGTCAGCAGTGGGCGCGTCAGGGGGCAGGCAATCAATTCCTATTTCGTTTCCGACGATGGTGTTGTTTTGCACGATGAGTGAGGTTCCGTAGATGGCTGAGCCGTCTATTCCGGCTGCATTGTGAGCAATCACGGTGTTATAGACCAATCCGTCGCCCTCGGCAAAGATGCCACCGCCGTAGCTTACGGCACGGTTGTGCATAATGTAGCAGTTTTCTACTTGTGCATCCTGTCCCATGTAAACACCTCCACCTGAGGAGTTTCCGGAACCTGCTCTACCGTTTCTCACGGTGAACCCATTGAGCACGGCATGATCGCCCAAACGTACTACGGTGTGGGTGTTGTTGCCTTCAAAGATGGTTGTGTTTGTAGCGTAGTTTCGTGCTGAGAGTTCGGTCTCAGTTCCGTCGAAACCTCCGAAAAGCCTTGTTTCTGCAGGCACTTGCAAGGTGTTATGAACCGGGTAAGTTCCGGCTTGCACCCAAATATCGTCGGGCGAAGTTTGTGCCAAAATCATTGCATTTTCCAAGGTTGTGGCATGGTCCCACGAAGTTCCGTCAGCGTTTCCGGTTGCGTTCGGTTTGACGTAGATTTGTGCAAAACCGCCAACGCTGATGACAAGTGCGGCTGCCAATACTAAAAGTTTTGTTTTCATATCTGTGATTGTTTGTTGTTATTTTTTTTTATAGCCAAAAATCGGGGTGATGTTTCATTTCATCCCTTTTCCAAATTTGGAGAGTGTAATTGATTTGAATTTCGTGCGATCCGCGTTGGTAAGGTTTCAGTGCACCGTAAGCAACACCGTAAGAATAACCGATTCTCAGACCTTCCATGATATTGGCTTTCAGGTTGAAATTAACGGCTTTGATTCCGGTTCGCAGCGTAACACCCAAACCATACGTATTGTCATAAAATACGTGTGCTCCCACATTGACCAAAAGCGGCATGGTGTGAACGTAACGCATCAAGACTTCGGGACGTAGCGACCATTCGTCTATATCGTAAACATAGCCTCCCGTTAGAAAGAATTGCGACCGCATCTGTGAAAACCATTCCTTTCCGTCTATTTCGTGAACGCCATATTTGGGTTGCATAAGATTCATGGCGGAAATACCGGCATACCAATTCGGAGCCAAAAAGTAGGCACCCAAACCGGCATCGAATTTTGTACTTGGCTGACGTCCTTTATCCAAAGTCTGGTCGGTTTCGTGCATCACATAGTCGATTTTATCCCAATCCACAATATGGTTTAGAAATCCGGCTTGAACACCCAAATTGAGGGTGCCCGGACCTAAATAAACTTTGTGAGAATAGTTGGCATAGACCGAATTTCCGGTCAAGTTGCCCCATTCCTCACGCTGATAGACAAAGCCCATGGCGTTTTTCTGACTTTCGAACGGAGCATGTCCGTTGAAATTGATCATACTTGGCGAACCCGGAAGTCCTACCCACGATTTACGAACCGTTAAATTGATGGATAATAAATCGTAAAGCCCCGTATAGCCCGGATTATACACGGTTTGATTTCCGGAATACATCGCCAACGGAACATTTAACTGAGCAAAGGTTTGTCCGCAGAAACAGGCGATAATGACTGATATTAAAATTTTATTTTTCATGGTGATATATGTTTATTTAGATTTAGATGCTTTCATTAATAACCAGCCTGCCATGGCTTTAACACCTTCGGCTTCGATGATGTAATAGTAAATTCCATCAGGCAAAACTTGGTTTCGTTTATTTCGTCCGTCCCATCGTCTGTTCGGATCGTAGTTGTCGTAGTTGACAATGCGATTCACTTCATCGCCCGAACTGTTGAGGATAATGACTGTATTGATCGGATAACGTTCGATGTGTTTGATGCCCAAATAGTCGTTGTCTCCATCGTTGTTGGGCGAAATATACAGCGTCGGCATCACTCTTTGGAACGAGCACGGAATAGGAACACTTTCGGTATATTCGCAACCCATTTCATCGATTACGGTTAGCATATACGTACCGGATTCTACATTAATCAGGTCTTGACCTACGGATTGGTCACTCCATTCAAACATAAAGTTTACAGGGTCTCCCGCTCCTCCTGCAATCGTTGTAAAGATTGAGCCTCCGATACAGTCCTCTGTTCCGGCAGAGGTTACGGATTGTACGGTGATACTCACCGGCGTGCTTGGTGGCACGGTTACGGTTGCGGTTTTGGATTTTCCGTCGGCATCTGTAACCGTAACCGTGTAGGTTCCGGGTTGCAGGTCTGTGTTCAGCGTATCTTGAACATTATTACTCCACAAATAAGTGTAAGGTCCTGTCGGTCCGGTTGCAGTTACAATTGCCCAGCCTTCGCCGTCAAAACAGCCCGGTCCGGCATCAACGACGATATCAAAAGTGTCGGTGGGAATGTCCGGATCATCAATGGGAATCACGTAGACCGTAACGTATTGTGTAAATGTACAGTTGTCGGTTTCGAGCACAGCCATGTAGATGGTGGTGTCTGTTGGCTGAACCAAACGAGTGTGCAACACCACCGGATCACCTGCTGTCATTTCCAGCCATATTGCGTTTTCTTGGTTCGACCAAAGTTGTACGTGTTCGCCTTGCTGAATGGTGGTATCACCTTGAACGATGAAGTCCACGGTTTCGACCTCAACCACGATAGTGTCGAAAACCGTGCAAACTCCATCAAAATATACCCCTACGATTTCCATGGTTTCTTCCGGCGAAATGGGATTGTCTACCCGATATCCATCAATGTTGGTCCAATAGAATGCGTTGGGTGTTGCTGTCAGGTGCACGGGATCAAGCGGACATACTTCCGGAACGGGTGTAATCTCAAATTCGGGTTGTGCTTGCACGATTACAAAAGCCGTGTCGGAAACATTGCCACAAAGATCGTCCCATGCCCATGCTACGTAGATGTAATTTCCCTGTGAAGGTTGAACGATGGGGTCTTCGTCGTGCAAAATGGTTTCAGATGTTTCATCAAACCACTCCACAAAACGAGATTCAATGTTGGTTGTTAACTGTAAAGTTTCACCCTCACAAATGGTTGTATGCCTTGCAAACACTTGCAGATCGGGTGGGTTGGCATAAATGGAAACGGTGTCGCGTTTGGTGCAACGTCCCTCTGTAAGTGAGGCTACATAAAGGTTTCGCACGTTTTCCTCTGTTTGAACCCAGACATTTCCTTCGCCGATAGAATCGCCTGCGATGGTATGCCATTGTACATTGGCAGATGGTGTTGAGGTTAGTTCAACGTCTTGAACACCGCAGAATTCCTCATCGGGCATGACGGTTAGATTAACATGATACACGGTAATGGTCAGCGTGTCGGCACTGGAACAGGTTCGGTCTGAGCCGTCTCTAACCTCGCCCATGGCTACGTATTGCGTTGTAATTTCAGGTCTGACGAGTTCGCCCGGTTCATGTGTTTGGGCGGAGCCTACCACTTCCCAACCGGTAACGGTTGCTGTGGTGAGAGCAGGATTGGTCATCAATCTGTAGCGTTCGCCAACACAAATGGTCGTGTCGGTCGGACCGGCTATCGCAATAACGCAAGGCGATCCGTGAACAGTAACCACCAGCGTTGCTGTTGCATATTCGGAACATTCGCCGTTTTTCACAACAGCCGTAAATTCGGTGGTTTGCGTGATGTTTGGTATCACCAAATCATCGGTGTGCGGAATAATCGTTCCGTCTGCTGTTTCCCAATAGACTTCATCTCCGATGTAAGAGAGGATTTGCAAAGGCACGGCATCACCCTCGTAGATGGTGGTGTCGTAAGTTACGAGTTGTACCATGGGCATGGCATCAACTGTGATGGTGAAAGTGTTGGAAGTGTCACTGCAACAGCTGCCTTGTGCAATCACGCGATACTGTCCGGCATCGGTCAGATGACCGTCGAGCGTGAAAGTTCCCGTTGTGTTTACAGGTGCTGCGTCCGTACCATTGCGTTGCAATCGGTAGGTGATCAAACCGGTGCCTTGTGCCTCAGTTTGGATCGTGATAGGCATACCTTCACAGATTCCTTGGTCAACAGGTTGCAATGTGAACACAGTGCTTAGCACGGGGTATTCCATCGCACCAATGTCGATGCTGTCGCAGGATACACGCGGGTTGTAGTCCAAGTCTTTGCCCGAAATATCTGAGGGTCTGAGCCCTTGCAGAGTACCCGCATTCAGCAACGGACTGTTGAACGAGATTTGAAAACTTGTTGCCGAAACAAAAGGACTTGCGACCAATTGTGGTACGTTGTTGGTTCCCGAAAGCGGCATGTCAGATGCGGAGTTACGGACCACAACGTCGGTGTTGACGGGGTTTTGTGTACTGTTGCCAAACAGTAGGGTGTTTCGAACTTCACCCGTTGTAAGGCGTACGGTGTTAGCGACTTCTTGCCCAAATAAAATTTGGGGATTGCAAAGTAGAAAACAAGTTGCAAAAAAAAGTGATTTTTTCATAATGTATATTTTTTGTGATTGTTGTTTTTGATTTATGATTTATGATTTATGTTTTATGTTTTATGTTTTATGATTTATGGTTTATGGTTTATGGTTTATGATTGTTTAATTGTTTATTTGTGAGGTGTGAGCTGTGAACTGTGAGGCAGTGCCATTGGCTACGGACGGATCCTCACGGATCACACATCACACATCACATTAAAAAAACCGGAGGCGATTACTCTGAATGTCTTTTATTTGTTTAATGAAGGTACTTCGACGAACCTGAGATATCAAATAATTACGAGTAAAAGCCCACGGTTTCCCGTGAGCGTCTGAACTTACTCGCCTTGATATCCCATGAAAAATGTCGAAGTTTTTCATTAAACAAGACGGTAGCTTAACGCTTTTTCAGTATGTATTTTTTTTTTTGCGTAATCCGTTACGCTATTTTTTCATAGGCGGGGTTATTTTTTTATTTTATTTTATAATACTTTCAAGTCGTTTTTCATTTGCTTAATAACTTGCAACAATTGCGGGATATCGTTTTTCAACGCATCAAAAACAACATCAACATCGATCTCGAAATAACCGTGGGCAATCCTGTCTCGCATTCCTTTGATGCTCTCCCACGGAATTGATGGGTAGTTAGGCAAGAGTTGATTTTGAGTGTATTTATCAATACGCTTGACTTCTTCGCCAATCACGATGAAACACATACATATTCCGTTCAGTCGCAACATTCCGTCTGCCGTCTCCGGCAAGCGATTGATGTCGGATATACCTGCCGTACCTTCGAGCAAAGTTTCAATGATCTGCTCCAAATTTTCTACGATTTCTATAGGCAACACTTTATCAAACATAGATAACATCGCACATAATACGTTCAACAAAAGAGGGACGCAAATTGCTGTGGTTTCTTACCACATCAACCGGTGCACCCAAAAATTTCTCAAGATGCATTGGAAATTCCACAAGTGATTTCAAACCCATGGATTTCCCCTCATAGTATATGTCAACATCACTACTTTCAGCATGTTCACCACGTGCCACCGAACCAAAAATACCAATGCGTTCAATGCCATACTCCGATGAATACTGCTGTTTGAACTGCTGTAATTTGTTTAGATATTCGTTTTTTGCTTGCATGGTGTTTGTTCTCATTTTTTGATTACCGAAACTGTTCGATGCAGACGCTCTTTTTTGCAAAATTATAAAATTTTTGCAAAATTACAAAAAAAAATCCTAAAAACCAAATTTTTGTGAAAATTACCCACACTTCGAATACCCGCAAGACGTGCAAGCTAAACAACCTTCCTTGTAAATTACAGTGGATTCGTTGCATTCAGGACAGCGAACTTTTTCGGCAACAGTGCCATCCGGAATATACTTCCGCAACGCACGAACAACGCCGTTTTTCCAAGTGTTGATGCTGTCTTCGCCAAGTTTCAAATTCGCAATCAAATCAACAGCCTCCGTAATCGGCATGCCATGTCGCAAAATTCCGGAAATCAAAATCGCATAGTTCCAAAATTTTTCGTCAAACGTTCGCGACAAACCTTCCATAACTCTACGATAACCTTGCTTATCCAAAAACTCGAAATCGTAACGTGTCGGCTCAATACTGTTGTCATCTTTTACTTTAACAATAAAACCTTTGTTGACCGAAGGCGGCAAATAAAAATCATCTGCCAATCCGGTGAAAATCTCGTAAGGCTTGCCGTTTTGAAGTCCAACAACAGCAATCCATTTCTCATAATCGTTTTGAAAACGTACAACTTCCGCTTCCAAAACTTTCGGACGAGAAATTGGTTTATGTTCGGCAATAGTTTCTTTTTTCTTGTCGTTTTTCGAAATCAAAACGCCTCCACGAGAACCATCGCGATAAATGGTCATGCCCTTACAACCGCTCTCCCACGCTGTTTGGTAAATTTCACTCACCAACTCCTCTTTCGTTTCCGCAGGGATATTCACAGTTACACTAATCGAATGATCAACCCATTTTTGAACCGCACCTTGCATTTTCACTTTACTCAACCAATCAATATCGTTTGAAGTCGCTTTGTGATACGGCGATTTTTCGATAATCATACTCAAATCCTCGTCATTCATGGATTTCACCGCTTCAACATCGTAGTCATTTTGAACAAGCCATTTCACAAATTTCGGATGAAACACATTGTACTCCTCCCACGAATCGCCAACTTCATCAACATAACTCACCTTCACACCCTTATCGTTCGGATTCACTTTTCTGCGACGTTTGTAAGACACCATAAACACCGGCTCAATACCTGATGTGGTTTGTGTGCAAATACTCACCGAACCTGTCGGAGCAATCGTCAACAATGCGATATTTCTGCGACCGTATTGTGCCATTTCCTCGTACACTTCCGGTGCAACCTCGCGAATGCGATTCACAAACGGATTGTTCGCTTCACGACCTGTTTTGTAAATCGGAAACGCACCGCGTTCTTTCGCCATCATAATCGATGATTTGTAAGCATTCACCGCCAAATTTTTGTGAACTTCAACCGAAAAATCAGTTGCCTCATCACTTCCGTAACGCAAGCCCAAAGCCGCCAACATATCGCCTTCAGCGGTAATGCCTAAGCCCGTGCGACGTCCTTCCATACTTTTCATCTTAATGTTGAGCCACAAATTTTTCTCAATACGTTTGATTTCCGCCTCCTCAGGATCAAGTTCGATTTTTGCCAAAATTTTATCCACATTTTCCAATTCCAAATCAATCAAATCGTCCATCAAACGCTGGGCTTTTTGAACATGGTCACGGAATAATTCCATGTTGAATTTCGCTTTTTTCGTAAACGGATCTTCAACGTAAGAATACAAATTCATAGCAATCAAACGGCAACTGTCGTAAGTACACAACGGAATTTCTCCGCAAGGATTGGTGGAAATAGTTTTGAAACCCAAGTCTGCGTAGCAATCCGGAACAGATTCACTCGTAATCGTATCCCAAAACAAAACTCCGGGTTCTGCGGATTTCCAAGCGTTGTGAATGATTTTGTCCCAAAGTTTTTTCGGATCAACTTCCTGAACAACCACCGGATTGTCAGAATTAATAGGGTATTGCTGAATAAAAGGTTTATCGTCTTTCAAACATTGCATAAATTCATCGGTAATTTTCACCGAAACATTGGCTCCCGTAATTTTTCCTTCGGTCATTTTGGCATCGATGAAACCCTCTGCCTCCGGGTGTTTGATGGAAATACTCAACATCAATGCACCACGCCGACCATCTTGTGCAACTTCACGAGTCGAATTCGAATAACGCTCCATAAAAGGCACCAATCCGGTCGATGTCAACGCACTGTTTTTAACTGGCGAACCCTTTGGACGAATATGCGACAAATCATGTCCGACACCACCTCGACGTTTCATCAATTGTACCTGTTCTTGATCAATTTTCATAATACCGCCATACGAATCCGAATCTCCGGAATTGCCGATTACAAAGCAATTCGAGAGCGACGCCACTTGAAAATCATTCCCGATTCCTGCCATCGGACTGCCTTGCGGAATCACGAATTTGAAATCTTTCAACAACTGATAAATCGTTTCCTCGTCCATCGGATTGACATACTTGTTCTCAATACGTGCAAACTCGCGAGCAATACGGCGATGCATATCGTCGGGAGTCATCTCATAGACATTGTTTTCACTGTCTTTCAACGCATATTTATTCATCCAAACATTCGCTGCAAGACTGTCGCCTTTGAAATAAATCGTTGCGTTTTCCAAAATTGTGGCATGATCTAATGCCTCCAATTCATCGCTGTTTTTCTTTTTCATACTGGATAGTTCTTGGGCTTTTTCTGTTTCCAATTGATCTCTCGAACTCGGTTTAATGCGTCCGGTAGAAACCTTGTCGTAAGGTGTTTCGGATCTTGCTTGCTTTTCTGCAAGAGAAATTTCATCTGTGAAAAGTGGTTTCGTACTCATCTCTTTTTTATTTTAATTCTAAAAAATATGTCGGGTTGATAATATCTGATTTGGGTCTGCAAAAATACTATAAAATTTTGAAATAACATAATGTCGTTATCAACAATTTTTTGTTAGTATTTTTTTTTACCTACGTATGTCGGCGATTGACAGCAGTAATAAAACTTATCCACAAAAAAAATCCATATTGTTAATAAAATTTTTTGTACCTTTGCAAAATTATATATTTCCGTTTTATGTCAAGCAATTACGAAAAATATCTAAACTTTCGAAAACAATATCCGATTTTTTCTTACGAATCATTTCATGTTACACGTTCGGAAAAAAAATTACAAATCGAATTTTTATTTGTCGTTTCCGAACACATCAAATTTCAGCCAACGATAATAATTCCGGCTCGTTCGTTCTATAAAATTAACGAACTTTCCGATGAACAAATCAATCTTTTAGCCTTTCATATCGGAATGATTGAGATGGTAAGTTATTGGAAAGCAACGTGTTCTCCAACGGTTGTGGTCAAACCTTTTGCGTTGTCGAACGAACAAATCGAATGGTGGAAAAAATTATATTTTCATGGACTTGGAGAGTTTTTTTATGTGAATGAAATTCAAACTTCGCAGTCGGAATTTATGGAAATTAAATCTGTTTCCGATCTTGTTTTAGAGAAACAAAATTTCGATTTAGATGAAAAAATAATTGTCCCGATTGGTGGCGGAAAAGATTCGGTTGTAACGTTGGAATTGCTACGGAAATCGAAGTTAGAGATATGTCCGATGATTATCAATCCGCGTGGTGCAACTTTGAATTGTGCAAGAATTGCAGGTTTCGAACGCGACCAAATTATTGAAGTCAATCGCACCATTCATCAGCGATTACTCGAATTAAATGCCGAAGGATTTCTGAACGGACACACACCTTTCTCGGCAATGCTGGCTTTTGTATCCTTACTCACATCAGCGATTACCGGAATGAAACATATTGCCTTGTCGAACGAATCAAGTGCAAACGAAGCAACGGTTTTAGATCAAAATGTAAATCATCAATACTCCAAATCCCTTGAATTTGAAGTGGATTTCAGAGATTATGTAAAAAAATATATCTCGGACGATTTTGATTATTTCAGTTTTTTACGTTCGTTGAACGAATTGGAAATTTCAGAACGCTTCGCTCGATTCCCGCAGTATCACAGTGTTTTCAGAAGTTGCAATGTAGGTTCGAAAGAGGATATTTGGTGTTGCAATTGTGCAAAATGTTTGTTTGCATACATTATTTTATCGCCGTTTATCGACCCTGAAAAAATGCTTGAAATTTTTGGTGTTGACTTGTTGAACAACGAAATGTTGAAACACGAATTCAACCAATTAATCGGTATTGAAACCGTAAAACCGTTCGAATGTGTCGGCACGGTTGATGAAGTCAACACCGCATTAAATCTGCACATTCAGCGTTTTCCAAATCACACACCAACACTTATCGCATACTACAAAACGTTGCCGAATTTCCATGTTCACTGAACAGAAAATTTGGTTATGTCAAATAAATTTCGTAATTTTGCGAAAAATATAAGCCATGAACACCCAAATCTTTGAACAAATCCGCCAGCTGAAACAGCAAATCATGCCGAACGAGAAAGTCATTCTCTTTGGTTCGCAGGCACGTGGAGATATGCATGATGAGTCGGATTGGGATTTGTTGTTATTGCTTAATAAGGATAAAATTACTCTTGAAGATATGAATAATTATGCCTATCCTTTCACAAAATTGGGTTGGAACTATGGAACATATATCAGTGCGATGCTTTATACAACAGATGAATGGGCAAAACGAAGTTTTACGCCATTCTACAAAGAAGTCGAACACGAAGGAATCACAATAACTTAAAAAAATATGAGATTAGACGAAGAAGAAAGAGCAGCTATTGTTAAGATACGATTGCAACAATCGCGAGAGACCTATGCTGAAATCGGTATTTTGATAGACAATAAATTGTGGCGTTTTGCGGCAAACCGTCTGTATTATGCTTGCTATTACGCAGCACAGGCATTGATGATACAGAACGGCCATCAAGCCAAGACACATTCGGGGTTAGTCGGTTTGTTTGGACTTCACTTTGTAAAAACAGGAAAAATAAAAGATGATACGGCGTCTGCACTACAAGCATTATTTGACCTTCGGCTGAAAGGAGATTACGATGTCTGGGTTGATGTGAAACCGGAAATGGTTTTGTCGCTTGTAGAACCCGCAAAGAATTTTATTGAAACTATTGAAAAATTTATTCTCGAAAACTAAAAAAAAACAGAACTATCTTTGCAAAAAAAATAAACCTTAAATCGCCTATGAAAAAATAACGTGCTGATACGCACATCTTGAAATACATTGAAAAAAGCATTTTAGATTATTCTTTCTATCAGAAAATTTAGCGATTTGAAGCAAAGAAAGGATTAAGTCAAAATGTTCACGTAAGCGTGGACTTTTACTTATTCCGTCTTTGCGGGTCACGCTAAATACCTCTGATAGCGGAGTACTGAGAAGTACCACGCTTTTTTTATGTGCGTATGTGAACAACAAAACTCATCGGTACAGCAACAAAATCAATTTAATATCAATGGTCTGCTTAAAGGAGCAGACGTTAAAACAAAACAATCAATGAAAAAATTTATTTATACAATGACCGCTGTTATTGCGTTTTCGCTTGTCTTTAAGTCTTGTGACAAGGATCCAAAAGAAGAAAACGGAGTTAAAAAACTACCATCAAAAATTACAATTACGTGGACTTCCGACGCTCACACTAGGACAGAATGGACTTTCAAATATGATGACTTAAACCGATTAACGGATTTTATTAGGATTTCTGGAGGAATTAATACCGCAAAAATCGAATATGATGCCAACAATAGGCTATCGAAAATAACAACGTTTTCGTCTTGGGGGGATCGTTCTGAAGTGAGTACAGTTCAATATGTGGGTAACAACCAAATAATTATTACTTCTGATTGGGGAACAGAAGTCATCACACTTAACGCCAACGGACAAATGACAAAACTTGTGTGGATTGATGAAGACTACGTAAATGATTTCACTTATACTGATGGGAATTTAATGCAAGCGTATATAGAAGAAGATTACATACATTATAGTTATTCAACTGTATTGAATGTGTTTCGCTATGCTACAAATCCCGATTGGCTTTTGTTTTGGATTGATGAGTTTGGAGAGATTTTTTCTCCTCCAAGTAAAAATATGCTTGCAAAATCTGCAATATACTACGACGATGATGATTTTCAAGAATGGGCTTTCTCACAATATCAAACAGATTCAGATGGTTATGTGTCATCATGCAAGGTTGTTGAAACAAATGGTCGAGGCTATACAGAGGAATTGATTATGACCTTTGAATACGTTTCTGCAAAATAGTTTTTTGCAAAAAATGTAATTTCAGATATCCCCGTTCGGCGGAGATTTCCACCTCCGTCGTTCTGTCCGGCGAGGCTTTGCCTCGCTTTTTTTTGTTTTTAGCAAATAAAATTTGG
>WRKV01000054.1 GCA_009777915.1 Bacteroidales bacterium
ATATCTAACGTTGATCGAAGTTTGTTGTGATGCAGACATGGTTTCCACCAATTGTCCGCTTTGATTGAAAATATCAATATAAGCATCTTTCAAAAATTCTTCATCCATATCAATTTCTACAATGAGCGTTTCGCCTTTCGGAACCGGATTCGGATAAACCACTAACTCGATTTTTTGAGTAGTAACAGAACTTTCGCAACTGCGTATTTGACCACTTCGTCCCAATGCGGTAAGTTCGACACGGAACAGATCCGTTGGTTTCAACGTTTCGCCGGTATGTCCTACTGTCCACGATTGTTTGTTGCCGACCGGAATGCCGTTTTGATACCATTGGAATGTTTCGAAAATATGTCCGCCGTTATTTGCGGGATTATTAATGACGGTCAAGGTATTGCCCCAACGTTGTACAACCACTTGGTCGAACGGAACCGGTTTGTTGATGGAGATGGTGTAGGGCTGTGGTTCGCCCATGAATGGTGTTACCATAAACGGAATATGATTGTCGCCGTCTTCGATAAGTTCCCAAGTGATGGTATTTCGTGGTGTTCCGGCGATGGTAACGGTTGCAAAATCTCCTGCATCAATAGTTATTTCCGCAATATCATCATCACAATCGACATCGTATTTGAACGTGTTGTTATTGTCGGCTTGTATGCTTTTTGTATTGATTTCAACGTTGAGTACCATTGGAGGAATAATAGCCAAACTTTGCCATCTCAAAGCCGGATAATCACCGGGAAGTGCCAACCATACATGGTCGAAATCCCAAGGGTCACCTGCCCAATTGCTTCGATTAGTATAAAAAGATTGTGTTTTGAAATCGTCCAAATTTCTATCGTCGATACCGTCGTGGTATCCGCCGTTTCCGGACACAGCCACATCGCTGTTAGTGAAACAATGCAAAATCGTTGGTGTTGCTTCAAAATTATATCCAACAATTTTTCCGATATTGTCGTTTCCGGTCAAATGACTTTTTGCTACTACGCAGTTTTGTATCACAGGCGACTGATGACGTGTTTGTCCTACCAAACCGCCTATGCCCAAATAACCTTCTACGTAACCGGCTGCATAACTGTATTTTACAGAGCCTCCGTAATAAATATGTCCTACCAAACCACCTTTACCTTGACTGATGCCGTACACACCTGCTTGCGAATAACAGTTTTCGATATGACTTCCCGAAAGGAGCCCCACCATACCACCGGTGGTATTTTGTCCTTTCACTTTTCCTTTCACATAACATTCTCTGATGTTATTATTCCAATATGCTGAACCGACTAAAATGCCGGTATAATTTGCTCCTACAATGCTGTCGCCTTCGGCAACTTCCACGCCAAGACTGTCGATTGTGGCATTTTCAATGATGCCAAACAATCCGTTGAAAAAATGTTCAAAATGGTTGGCATTTTCACAATATCTGTGAATCCACAAGCCTGAAATTACGTGTCCGCCTCCGTGCATATAACCTTGAAACGCACGTCGTTGGTTTGCAAAGATATCCAACCCCACCCCGATAGGCTGCCAGCCTCTAGAATGCGACTGAGCTTTCAAAAAATCGGTAAGGTCGATATCGTTCATAATGCGGTAATGCTTGCCTTTGGTCGCATTGGCATTGACGGAGCTTGCATTTACAAAATTTGCGAGATCTGCCAAATGTTCTGCCGACCGGATTTGCCAAGGATTACCCATCGAACCATCGCCCTGCATACCTGCGGGAGGTGGCCATGTTTGTGCATTTACCATGAAACTGCACAATACGAATGCTAATATGCTAAAAAGTTTTTTCATTGGTTTAATCGGTTGTATTTTTGGGGTGTCCTATGGGGGTTGATGTTGCCACAGGCACAGTGATGATAAGTCTTTCGTTGCTGATAGATGTCAATATCGGATTATTTCCGTCTGATGATTTATATTCTGCCTCAACAACGTAGGAGTCTATGCTTGCTGCGGAAAGTGTTACATTGAATGTCGCTGTTCGACCGCTTTGAGGTCCCACAGTTCCTACAAGAATATCGTTCGGAGTTTCTTTTTTGTAAAGTCGGAATGTGATGTTTCCGTCTATTCCTCCACTGCCTAACGTTGCTGTAAACGTAATCACATCTCCAATACATTTTATCGTATCGCTAACGCTGAGCGTTATAGTCAATGGAGTTGGTTCGTTGCCTTGGTTTCCGCCTTGCACTTCGACATCTCCACCGCCCAAGCCTCCATCGGGAACTTCAACTTCGGGTGGTAAAGTGATCACGATATTTCCGTCGTCATCTTCTTCAATGACGCCTTCTACGACACAATGCCCTTGACTATTTTTTACAGTTCCGGGTGGACATTCCTCTATGGTTGGGTCGTTACTCACAACAAAATTTGTATCTACAACGCTGTTTTCGATATTGACATTATCACCTGTATTCGGAATATCGTTTGGAGCATCGCCTCCTGAAGTATTACCGGTGATGATAGAGCCTTCAATATGGATATTTCCATTACCACCTACACCACCTGCACCGGCATTGTTACCGTTTGTGTTGCCGGTCATCGTACTTTGCCGTATAATTATTGAATCGCAGGAACTACCGGAAATAATTCCACCTCCACCATTCATACCCGATGTGTTGTTTGAGATTGTACTACTTTCTATGATTACAACAGCACAATCCGAAATACGCATTGCTCCACCCTGACTATTTGAAAAATTTCCTGTAATTTCGCTGTTTCTGATGGTAGCTCGTCCTTGCTGAATACGGAAAGCCCCGCCACCATTACCAACTCGGTTGTTGTATATTTTACTATTTTCAACAATCATTCTACTGGCAGTACCGCTTAAATGAACGGCTCCTCCTTCGTTTCCGTGAACATGATAGATTTCGCTGTTGTCCATTATCCATAGTTCTCCACCATTTTCCACACGGAAAGCAGCACCATTACCGTTTCCTGTTCCGGTTGGAGAAAATCCGTTTGCATCGTGTACTTGGGTGTTGTAGATATGCAACCTGCTGTTGGCACCGTTGATAAGAGCCATACCGCCGTTGCGACTTGTAAATCCGCTAATGTCACTGTTTAGAATTTTCACAAAAGCCCCTGATTGTATATCCAAAACACCGGCGTTTTGTGCCCTTGTTGTAATCGTACAACGATCGAAAACGACCCTCACATTATTACCGGACGCCCCCATAACCCCGTTGTTGTAGGTCAAGTCGGAAGCCAATAGGGATATGTTGATGAGACGCGTTGTGTCTGCAACGGTATTACTTCCTAAAAATGTAAATACACGATTATTTGCATCATGGGCTCTAATCCGTACACCGGAAACTCTACCTTCAATAACAACACCTGCCCTCAACTGCAAAGCCGGACTGTTGTTTTGCGGAAATTGGTAAAGTCCGGCGGTTGTAATATGTATGACATAAGTACCGGTAGCCGCATTTGCCGCATTTATAGCAGCCGTGAGCGTACCGGATCCTGTACCGTTTCCTGTAACATTCACGGTATAATTTGGTGTTTGTGCAACCGCATACAGAAATCCCATCGCTATGGCCGGCGTGATGAGGCATCGTTTGGTATATTTCATTGTGTTTCGTAACATAGTTTTTTCTTTCGTATTATGGAATTGGAATTACTTCAAAGACTTCCGTGTGTGTACAGCCGTACATATCCTCGACAACGACGGTATGCGTACCGGAGTTAACGATATGGTAAATACCGTCCGTGCCATTGGTCACCACACTCGGATCATCCCACGTAATTCGTTTAAATAACCTTGTATCAAACTTGATTTCTACGGATTCGCCGTGAACCAAGTTGTGTGAAGTGCTTTCCGGAATGAATCGCACGCCACCCAAGTCGACCATGATGTAAACCCACTCGCCTTCACAACCTTCAACCGGAATGCCCATTAGAGCTGCGATTTCCGGAGGAACGCCTGTGATTTCCTGCACACCAATTCTCAACAATCCCGCATCCAAACCCCATTCTACCACAATGCTGTCGAGCCTGTCGGTATTGAGGAATTGACCACCTTTCGGATTACCGTAAAGGTCCGTAATGCTGTAGTTGTACGTCGAGTACGGATTGCCACTTACGGCAAACACCGCCTTACTCCCGATACACTGTCGCAACGGTGGGGATTGAGCTTGAGCCTGTATCTTTGGAATACACCCAAAGAGACAAACTACAACAATAAGTAATATGTGCAGTTTTATCTTCACTTACATTTACATTCACATCCACACATCTTACCAACCCTGACTCCACAATGCGTAATACGCACTATGGAGCCATCACTGGTTCATGTGTATGTTTGTATGTCTAAATTCTCTACGCTATGCTTGCGTAGACAAGACTATTCAACGTTTTTAACGTGGTCGATAGTTGTGCTTTCAGGTTTCGGAACAACAGCAAGAGTTCTGGTTATGTCGATCAAAGTTGGCTCAACTTTGCTTTTGCGACTGATTTGGTCGCTAACAGAAACAAACGTAACGGTGTAGATATAACCCGGCTCTAAGTCTTCAACTTTGAACGTTGCAGTTACACCATTATCTGCCAGATTATACTTAGCGTTCTGAGCGTCGAAATTTGACTGACCTGCTCCATCTTCAAAATCTGCAGCCACAGTTATAGCAGTTCCTGACTTAAATGGTTCACTGATAGTTTCAGGAGTGAGAGATCCACCAAAAGGCGTACGATTAACGGTGTATACGATTTGAATTTCACCAATACCGGCAACTTTGAGGTCTATATCATACTCCTCTACGTCACAGTTTAACACAGTGTTTGGCGTGGTAACGCTTGCACTTGGTGCAGCGAGCACGTAAACCCATTTAGTGGCGTCAACCGGAGCACAAGGAATAGGTGGATTATCTGCTCCGCTGATGCTGATACCAACATCGGCTCTTACCGAAAATCTACCTGTGTTTTCCCATTCGATGTTAACGGTTTCTTGGTTGTCAGAACCTGATGGAAGTGCTGTAGCACCTACAAACCAATTGATAGTTCTGCTGGCTGTTTTGCCCATTGCAGCATTTAAAGCATCAGACCAATCTAAGAAGGCTTGATCTTGGTTTGCACCAATGGAATAAGGCATTACAGAACCAACAGTTACAAAGTCAACTTGAGTAGCAGCAATACCGGCTTCTACGGTTTTTGGATTACCTGTTACCTTAGCATCGGTGCTTGGTACAAAGGTTTGAGCATTTGCTACAGTTACAAATGCGAATGTCATTGCCACGAGGGCGAGTTTAATTGTTTTCATAGCGTTTAAGTTTTTAATTGTTTTACACATGATTTTTTTAATTGTTTAATTGTTTTAATTGTTTTAACTGTTTAATTGTTGGCTCGGTCGCTGAGCGGAGTCGAAGCGAGCGAAACCGAAGCGTGACATTTTTTGTCTCACGGGAAATGCTAAACCCTCTCTTGGTTGATGGTGTGTTTCTGTGTTTTCATGATTTTTTGTTTTTTGAAATAATGTTAAGGTTTTTAATTAATTAAGTTTTTTTGTAAATTAGACAATTGGGACAAGCGGCTGGTTTTATTTGCTATTTTTTTTGCAACCGTCTCGCGCGCGTGCGAAAAAAACCGCACCCGCACGTGCGAGATATTAAGTTCGCACACGTCGCACGTGCCATGCACGCGTCATATATATAAGGGGGGATTCGCTTAATCTCCTGATACACAGGTTATTAAATACGTGAAATGGTATAGGTCTTTTCATCGATAGGGTGTTTTTCGTGAAGGGTCACGATGTTTGAACTACAAAGATACAAAAATTTTACGTAAAAAACAAGAAAAAGTTGCATTTTTTTCAATTCCAACGATTTTTTTTGTGAAATTAAATTTTTTGTTGTATCTTTGTGCCGTGAAAAGTATAGTACCAACAACTGACCTTGATTGGTTCTTTACGACAGGTATTTCTTACAGATTTTGACAATAATAATCCTAAAACAATAACATTATGAAACAAATTAAAAACGTACTGAAAACAGCGTCTTTCACGCTATTGGCGACTTTGATAAGTTGCACTTCATCTGCTCAAAATCCTACAATTTCAACAAAACATTCCGACAGCGAAATTGCAAATCTTATACAGAATTACAAAAACTCTCGCAACCGAGACGTACGTGTTGATGGCGTTTTATCGCAAAATTTTAGGCAACATTTTCCAAATGCTCGTGATGTAGAATGGGAAACCAATGATGAAATTTTTGAAGTTGAATTCGAAATCCAAAATCGAGATTTTCAAGCATACTACGACAAAGATGGAAATTTATTGTTGTTCATTCAAGACATTGGCACGAGAGAACTTCCTTCCAATGTTAGAAATGTTGCATCGGAAAGATATCCGAGATACCGCATTGACGATGTTGATAGAATCGTAAAAGGTACGCAGACTTTTTTCAAAATAGAGATGGAACTTCGCGACCACGATGTTACGATTTACATTGCAAACGACGGAACGGTTCTTGACAGAAGACCGATTTATTAGTCATAATGGGGTATCTGACTTTGATTGGTAGAATGTAATGGGACTAAAATCCACGCCATCGAGAAAAATTTGGTCAATTCAAAAAAAAGTTGTACCTTTGTCAAAACTTAAAAAAAACAGAAGTTTTGATAAAGCAAATCGCAACAAACTAAATATCAAACAAATATGAGCAACGTAATAAACCGAAAAAATTACATTCAGCAATTAGAAAAGTTGAAAGACGAACATATTATCAAAGTTGTTACGGGATTGAGACGTTCGGGTAAATCTACGTTGTTTGAAATTTTTATTCAGCAAATTGTTGCTTCGGGAGTGCCTGCAAACAGAGTTCAGAAGTACAATTTTGAAAAACCGATTTTTCCCGAAGAATACACTTGGCGTGATATTTACAAGGATATTTTAGCAAAAACAGACCAGGAGAATATGAACTATATTTTTCTTGACGAACCACAACAAATTCCGGAGTTTGAACGTCTTATAGACGCTCTTTATGTTGAAAAAACAATTGATTTGTATGTAACAGGTTCAAATGCCTATTTTTTGTCGGGCGACCTTGCAACTTTGCTGTCGGGACGCTATATAACGATTCATATTTTGCCGTTTTCGTTTGCTGAATTTTCAGAAAGTCAGAAAAATACGCCGCTGAACAAATACGAATTATTTAACAACTATCTTTACGAAACCTCGTTGCCTCAGGGCGTTTTATTGCGAAATCAAGGTGCTGACGTTCAAAATATGTATGTCCAAGACGTTTACAGTACTATTGTAGAAAAAGACATTAGGAAACGATATAACATTCAGAATATGAGGAGTTTTGACAACCTTTCAAAATTTCTTATGGGGGCAATTGGAAGTGTTGTTTCGCCAAGCAATATCTCAAAAGCAATGAAACAAGACCGCCAAGATATTCACCATAACACGGTAGAAAAATATATCGAATACTTGGTAAATTCTTATGTTTTTTATCAAGTAAATCGCTTTGATATAAAGGGAAAACAGCAACTTGCGACGCAAGAGAAATACTATTTAGTAGATATTGGTTTTCGGAACTTGAAACTTGGGAAATTTCAACATCAAGACGTGGGACATATTTTAGAAAACATGGTCTATTTGGAATTGAACAGGCGAGGTTATCAGGTTTGGGTTGGCAAAGTTGGAGAGTATGAAGTAGATTTTATTGTTAAAAATACGCTGAATAAGTTTGAATATTATCAAGTAACGTGGTCAATGTCCGACCCCGAAACGGCAGAGCGAGAAATTCGACCATTAAAATCTATCGACGACAACTACCCGAAATACATCATCTCTACTGACGTAATAAGTTCTGAAATTGAAGGTATTGAACACGTAAATATTGCAGATTGGCTATTGAGGAAAGTATGACAAAAAGTATCGGCTGGCGCGGACTTGTAGTCCGTGCCAAAAAAATCTCTGTTCGGCGGCGATTCCCATCGACCCTACGGATTCACACCGGCGGACGAAACCCGATTTTCGAGAAAGCAAACCATTTTTTGCCTAAATCTTTTAGCGATGCTCCGATGTGATAGGTGTCGTTGTCAATCAACAAAAAACGGTCGTGTGAGCGGTCGAAAGTGTGAATTGTTATGGGTGGATATTGTGCGTTATGCCGTTGCAAATCTAATTGCAATTGAGGGGAAATCGTTGCGGTGTAGAGGGTTGCGGTTACACCTGCTTTCCGTTTAGAGAGCAACAATAACACGGATTCATCAACATAGTTATCAATCAAAATAATGGATTTTTTTGCGGATTTTATCAAATCGGAAACGAAAGCGTATGCATCAAAAACCTGTCCATCGTAAAAAATGCCCTCGACCGGTGGCAGGGCGGCTTTCACGAAAAAATCTATTTTTGTTTCGTTTTCAAACATACGGTACTCTAAGCGTTCAAAGCGTTGGTTGACGGCATAACCTTTAATCAGGTAATCTTTCAAAACACGAGTTGCCCAAATGCGGAATTGCGTTGCCTGTTTAGAATTGACACGGTAACCGACAGACAAAATTGCATCAAGGCTGTAGAATTTGGTTTGGTAGGTTTTTCCATCGTTTGCAGTTAGTTCCAAAATGGAACTAACTGAAAGAGCTTGTAATTCACCACTTTCGAAAATGTTTTTCAGATGCTTGGTAATAGCCTGTCGTTTGGTGCCAAACAATTCTGCAATCTGTGCCTGCGTGAGCCAAATGGTTTCGTTTTCCATACGGACTTCCAACTGAACGGAGTCGTCGGATTGATAAATTGCAATTTGATTTTTTTCCATAATTTTCGAGTTTTTCGTTAATAATTTTTTAGGGATTTATACCCCGTCATCTATATAACGCTCGACCCCCTGATTTTCGTATATTTTTTTTGTTAAAAAGTGTTAAAATGTTGAAAACTTCCGCAAATTGTTAATAACTCCACGAAAATTTAGTGAATAGTGATTAGTGATTAGTGAATAGTAAGGGCGAAGCGTAAAAAAACATGAGGAGCGTAGCGACGAATACGTTACCGCAGGAAATGTCAAAGCGTAGCGGCGACGTATTTCCTGCAAAGAGTTTTTTTGAATACTTTTTTTGCTCTCAAAAAAAGTATTGAAAGAGAATAGCAAGGAGATGTCTCGACTTCGCTCGACATGACGGCGAAAAAAAATCAAAAAATTTGGTCAATTCAAAAACAAATTGTATCTTTGTGGATTATTATCACAAACCTAATCCATCAAAAGTTGTTCCCGACACGAATCAGGGGTTAAAAAAATGAGAAAACTACCTTTATTGTTAGCACTGATGGCTGTTATCTTTTCCGGATGCAATTCGGGAGCAAAATACGGCTACTATGAAAATCCTGTCTTAGGTGGAGACCACCCGGATCCGTCTATCGTTAGAGTGGGTACCGATTATTACATGACGTATTCAACGTTTGAGTATTACCCCGGACTGCCGGTTTTGCATTCAACCGACATGATCAACTGGGAACGTATCGGATTCGCTTTGAGCGAGTATTTGGGACCTGTCTGGGCTCCGGATCTGGTGTTTCACAACGACCTTTGGTACATTTATTTCCCCTCAGCTAATCCGGGACAACCTCGACAAAATTATGTCGTATGGGCGGAAACTCCCTACGGTCCTTGGTCTGAGCCTATCGATTTGAAAATTCCGGGATTTATTGACCCCGGTCATATCGTTGATGCAGACGGAAATCGCTATCTTTATCTTTCAAAAGGTTATATCATCAAACTAACTCCTGATGGTTTGGCAACCGCCGGAGAACCTGAATTTGTCTACGAAACTTGGCGTTATCCGGAAGATTGGATCGTGGAATGTCTTTGCTTGGAATCGCCCAAAGCAAAATTTATCAACGGTTATTACTACATGATGCCGGCAATCGGTGGAACCGCAGGTCCTGCCACCGGACACATGGTGGCGGTTTCCAGATCAAAAACTCCGTTCGGTCCTTGGGAACATTCGCCTCACAATCCGATTATTCGTACTCAAGATCGTAGCGAACGCTGGTGGAATCAAGGACATGGAACCATGATCGACGACATCGACGGAAATTGGTATATCATGTATCACGGTTACGAAAACAGATTCCAAACCTTGGGACGACAAGCCTTGCTCATGCCGATTGTTTGGACGGAAGATGGTTGGTTTCACATTCCGGATAACATCAAATCCAGTGCCGAAAAACTCCCTAAACCCGCCGGAACGCCATTCGTAGGAAATGCCAAAAATTTATCCGATGACTTTTCGCAAGGCAAACTCGGTTTGCAATGGCAGTTTTTCAAAAAATTCCAACCCGAACGTATCGATGTCGCAAATGGTGTGCTAACCATGAAAGCCGATGGAAAATCGTTGGCTGAAACAACGCCGATTTTGGTAACATCTATGGATAGACATTACGAAGTGGTTGTTGAATATGAAATCGAAGATGGCGTTTCTGCCGGACTAACCTTATGGTACGACGAAAAAGCAAATTTATCGTTGACCGTAGATAACAGGAGATTCCGATTGACCAGTTTTACGGGTAGCAGAAGCAGTGCCGACAACGATTTCGGCAATCGAGGATTTATGAAAGTGATTAACGATCACAACGAAATACGTTGGTATTGCAGTGCAGATGGAAAAGATTGGAAACGCATCGACCGTATTTCCGATATTTCCGGATACAATCACAATACCTTTCATCAATTTTTGAGCGTTCGTGCCGGACTTTACGTTTTTGGCGAAGGCAGTGCCAAATTCCGAAATTTCACGTACACGACCTTAGAACCGGATGTGAGTTTTTAAACTTTTCTCAATCACAAGAGCAGAGATTTCTCCGCTCGGATCACTTGATATTATTCTGCTCCCGATAACGCACGTTAAAACTGCGTTGCGATAAATCGGGAAAGATTTTTTGATTGCCAAAAAGTTTTTTGTAATTCATTTTTAACATAAAATTCGGATACCATGCGTCCATCGCCGCACGTTTGATCATCATCTTGCGAAGTTGTTTAATCCTATGTTTATCAATGGTTACGTAAAATTCTCGCTTGACCGATTCTTTGCGATTTTGCAAAATCAATTCGTGAATCGGGATATTCATCGGACACACTTCCGTACAACGTTTGCAAAGTGTGCACGCATACGACTGATGGGCTGCATAGTAAAAATCCATCATAAACGGATTCACCACCGAACCCACCGGACCCACATAAACTCCGCCGTACGGCTCGCCGCCAATAAGTTTGTAAACCGGACAAACGCTCGTGCAAGCACCGCAATGAATGCAATGAAAAATCTCGCGTTGTTTCACCTGTTTCATCACTTCAGTGCGTTTGTTGTTGATCAGCACAAGGTACAGTTCTCGAGGTCCGTCTACTTCGTTTTCTTGTCGCGGACCTGTGATGATTTGCGTGTTCCATGGCAACATTTCGTTCGATGTATGGGTTGCCAAAAGATGCAAAAATTTGTCTAAATCCGCTAAACTCGGAATCATTTTTTCGATGCCGCAAAGTGCAAAATGTATATCCGAAAAAGAAGTCGTCATCCCGATATTGCCTTGATTTTCGCAAATCACCAAACCGCCGATATCACTCACCAAAAAATTCACACCGGTAATTCCCACACGAATTTGAGAACATTGATTGATCAAGTATTTTTTGACATAATCTATCGTTTGTAAAACATTTTTTCCATCAAAATTCAGCGTTTT
Organism: Bacteroidales bacterium; assembly: GCA_009777915.1. Classification (GTDB taxonomy): domain Bacteria; phylum Bacteroidota; class Bacteroidia; order Bacteroidales; family P3; genus WRKV01. The sequence continues at coordinate 11,666 of WRKV01000054.1, forward strand.
TTGAATATCTTGAGAAATATGTGCAAAATCGGCATTTAAAATCGGAAACGACGTGCTTTCCGGTGTCTGTTTTTGCAGTTGTTTGTGAAAAGCGTTAAATTCGGTCTCCACACAGTCGATATTTGCATTTTCGAAACCATCATTCAACTTGATTTCGTTCGCCGTTTTAGAGTTAGATTTGACCGCTTTTCGGATGCCTTTATCTCGCAAAATTCTGATAATTTCTTTGGTCGCCTCTTCGTGATTGGCCGCCCAAATGATTCGTCCGCCACGACGAGTAAACAAAAATTCGAACTCCACCAAATACTTTTCCAATTCATTAACCGCTTTGTATTTGCTGAATGCAGCACGTTTTTTCAGCAATTCCGGAAACTTGAAATAACTGTCCGTGTTCTCTAAAACACGTTGATAATGTTCAAAAATTCCCTCCGCATAAGTGCGATGATGGCTGTTTTCAAGTCCTTTTTTGGCGGCGGTCAAGTATGTGGGTAATGAGGTCATTTAGAATGTATTTACGATTTACTGATGTACTATTTACTATTTATGCTATTGATTTCTATGTAAATAGTAAATTCGTAAATAGTAAATTTTTATCCATGGTTTATTATCTTTTGTATGCGTTGGGTGTGTCGTCCGCCTTCAAATTCAGTAGAAAAAAACGTTTTCACGCATTTTTTTGCCTCTTCAAGATCAATAAATCGAGCGGGAAGTACCAAGATATTAGCATCGTTGTGTTTTCGCACTAATTTGGCAATTTGACTGTTCCAACAAATGCCGGCACGAATTCCGGTCTGTTTGTTAGCGGTCATCGCAACACCATTTCCGCTGCCACAAAGCAAAATTCCTTTGTCGTAGGTGTTGTTTTGAATTAATTTGGTAACTTTGTGTGCAAAATCCGGATAGTCCACCGATTCTGCGGAATGCGTACCCAAATCATCAAATTGAAATTCTTGACCAAGATTTTCGATGAGTTGTTGTTTCATTTCAAAACCCGCATGGTCGGAGGCGATTGGAATTTTCATATCTTATATTTTATCAATTACAAACTGCAAATTTACGAATAATTTGCAATTCATCATTCGCAATTTGTAGTTTTTTTTCAACAGCCTGTTGTTTGTTCAAAAAATTTATTTCGTTATTTTTACATCGAAATTTTCAATGTTCAAACTTCCGCCGTCGTTGTTGCGTACGGTGCGATTGTTGTAAAATCCGACTTTGGCACCAATCCAACGTCCGGCTTTGGCAATGAATGGCCGTCCGAATGTGGTAAATGTTCGACCTCCGTCCAAACTATAACTGAACACACATTCCGCATCGGTTTTGCTCGTCAAACTATTGTTGCGTTTCGGATTCACAACCACCCGAACCAACAATTCGGTATGGGTGATATTCCTTGTGGCTTCAATGGTTTCCGGCGTTCCCGTATGGGCATTTATGACCGAAATTTTGTTCATTGTAAACCCATTTCCGAATTTTTGAAACGTGATTCCACTATAATCTTGACCAAACACCACAAAACCTGCAACATCGTTTTCCATGAGTTCTTTGAGACTGATTTTGCCGGTCATTTCAAAGCCTTCGGCAGGAAATTTTTGCATCAACAGATTGGGCGATTGCCAAAGATTTTTGTAATCGGCGACGTTTGGAACGGAAAACAATTTAAGTTGTTTGTTTTCCATATCGCAAAAATGCCACCATTCCATAGGATTGGCATGCCATTGCCATTGCAAGCCTAAGGTCGGACTTTCGAAATTGTCGGAGGTTTGTTGCAACGGCAACTGTCCTCTCGAAACGTGTTTGGTTTGTGGCATACGATGCGTCAACACCGGATTTCCGGTCAATGCTCTGTTGTTCGGCGTGGCTCCCATCACGGGCCAACCGTCTCTCCAAACCACCGGATTCAAGTGAACAATTCTGCCATACGCATCTTTATCTTGAAAGTGCAAAAACCAACCTTCGCCGTTGTCGGCTTCCACATAACAACCTTGATGAGGTCCGTTAATTGTGGTGTTTCCTTGCTCCATCACGATTTTAATTTCGTAAGGACCGTATGGATTTTGGGAACGCATCGCCACTTGCCAGCCGGGTTTAACACCTCCGGCAGGAGCGAGAATATAGTACAAACCGTCGCGTTTGTACATTTTCGGACCTTCGATGGTGGGATGTTCGGCGTGTCCGTCGAAAATGACACGACTTCTGCTCAAAAGCGATAAGCCATCGGGAGCCATATCTGCCATCATCAAAACACTTTTGATTGTGGCACGACTTCCCGCCAAAGCGTAGACCAAATAGGCTTTTCCGTCGTCGTCCCAAAACGGTGCAGCGTCAATCAAGCCTTTTCCCTCTTTCACCAAAAGCGGTTTAGTCCATGTGATGGCATCTTGGGATGTAACCGTATAAATTCCGTGATCGGGGTCGCCCCAATAAATGTAAAACAAATTGTTGTGATGACGAATCGCAGGAGCCCAAAC
>WRKV01000055.1 GCA_009777915.1 Bacteroidales bacterium
AGATGCAAAGCGTCATTTTCTGTCGATACTTTTGAAAACATCAACGCCAAAAGCATTACTTGGGTACGCTGTATCCCAAAACGACACCGCAAATTTACAAAAAATTTCCCAATTAACCAAATTTTTTGCAAATTTTTACATTCGCCGAACGGAGGATTGTTTTTATTTAAAATTTATATTTATACCCTGTTTTTAAAATGCCTTGTGTTCCAATACCAAGCTCCATATTGAAAATATGCTTTGTTCCTACGTCTATTCCAAAAGCGGTTATATGCATTGCAGGGTTGAGGTAGTATTGGTCATTACTTATGGTGCCAAAAAGAAAATGATGTGTGTTTTTATACAGTATATTTTTATCTCTTACACACAAAACTATGCCATGATGATATCCAAAATATAAAGAAGTATTGTTTTTACGATAATAGGTATAACGATAATTAAAATGCAGTGAAAAATAATGTTTCCAGCCTCTGCCATTGATTGTATCGTCCATAATCCAATCATATTTGTCAACATGCCTACCTACCCACGATAATGATGTCCCAATACTGTGTTTTCTATTAAAATGATAGTTATAATTCAAGGCATAAGAACCAAAATGATATGTTTTTTCATATCTTCCGTCTTCGCGTTTGTAATGGGAGGTGTGTGCAAGTCCGTAATCCCCAAAATTAATGGGACCTCCATCATTGGGAGGGGATAGAAATCCAACAAGAGGAAACACTCCCATAGAGAATCCTACTTCATGTTTTGGCATTGTTTCCTGAGTGTAGGATACAGACGATGTGACCAATAAAAGGAGTAGGATTGGGATGTATTTTTTTATGTTTTTCATAGTCTTTTTGTTTTGTAGGGGCGATGCATGCATCGCCCTTATGGGTTCGATTTGCAAAGATACGAAAAATTATTTAATTTGATAGATAGAATCTATCGGGCACAGTCAATAGCAAGGAGATGTCTCGACTTCGCCACTGCGTGGCTCCACTCGACATGACGGCGAAAAAAATAGTAAACAAAAAAAACAAAATGCTCTGCATTTTGTTTTTTTTTCGTATCTTTGTAGTCGAAATAATGAAAAAAGAATTAAACCATGGAAGAAAAAGCACTGAATTTTCTTGAAGAAATCATCGAAAACGACCTGAAATCGGGCAAACACCAAAGTATTCACACCCGGTTTCCGCCCGAACCGAACGGTTATTTGCATATTGGTCATGCCAAGTCTATCTGCTTGAACTTCGGTCTGGCTGCGAAATACGGCGGAAAATGCAATTTGCGTTTTGATGATACCAACCCGACTAAAGAAGAAATGGAATATGTGGAATCTATTCGCGAAGACGTGAAATGGCTGGGCTTTCAGTGGGATGGTGAGTATTTTGCATCGGATTATTTTCAACAACTTTACGATTGGGCAATTACGCTCATCAAAAAAGAAAAGGCTTATGTTTGCGACCTTTCGCAAGAGCAAATGAGCATCTATCGCGGAACTCCGCAAACTCCCGGAACAGAAAGTCCGTACAGAAATCGCTCTGTTGAAGAAAATTTGGATTTGTTCGAACGCATGAAAAAAGGCGAATTTCCTGATGGTTCGAGGGTTTTGCGTGCAAAAATCGACATGGCAAATCCGAATATGCAGTTTCGCGATCCCGTGCTTTATCGCATTTTGCACAGCGAACATCATCGCACGGGAAACGATTGGTGCATCTATCCGATGTATGACTACGCACACGGGCAAAGCGATTCGATTGAAAAAATTACACACTCGATTTGTACGCTCGAATTTGACGTGCATCGTCCGCTCTACGACTGGTTTATCGAGGCGTTGGACATTTTTCCGTCGCATCAATACGAATTCGCACGACTCAATATCAATTACACTGTGATGAGCAAAAGAAAACTTTTGCAACTTGTCGAAAATAAACATGTTTGGGGTTGGGACGATCCGCGAATGCCTACGATTAGCGGGCTTCGCAGACGAGGCTATACACCGGCATCGCTGCGTTTGTTTGCCGAAAAAATCGGCGTTTCGAAACGCGATAATGTGATTGATGTGGGACTTTTGGAATGGTGTGTTCGTGAGGATTTGAATCAAACATCGCAACGTGTGATGGCAGTTTTGAATCCGCTAAAAGTCGTGATTACCAACTATCCCGAAGGACAAAGCGAGGAATTGGATGCTGTAAATAATCCTGAAAATCCCGATGCAGGGACTCGGAAAGTGCCGTTTTCACGGGAACTTTACATCGAGCGGGAGGATTTTATGGAAGTTCCGGAAAAGAAATTTTTCCGTCTTGCACCGGGCGTTGAAGTGCGTTTGCGTTATGCGTATTACATCACGTGCAACGAAGTTGTGAAAGATGCTGCCGGCAATATCGTTGAACTCCGCTGTACGTACGACCCACAGACCAAAGGCGGTGGTTCGCCCGACGGCAGAAAAGTGAAAGCAACCTTGCATTGGGTTTCTGCGGATCGCGCTGTAGATGCGGAAGTGCGACTGTTCGAACGGTTGTTTTCTGTGCCTGCTCCCGAAGAGGTTGAGGAAGGAAAATCATTTGTTGACCACATGAATCCAAATTCCTTGCACGTGTTGAAACACTGTAAAATCGAGCCGTTCGTAAAAAACACAGAACCGCAAGACCATTTCCAATTCGAGCGTTTGGGCTATTTTGTAACCGATAAAGACAGCACGCCGCAACACTTGGTATTCAACCGAACCGTATCGTTAAAAGACTCGAAATAACTGAAAAAATGAGCCTATTTTAAACCAAATTCAATATGATAAAAGAAACAAAAATAATATGCCCCAATTGCGGAAACGAAGTAGATGTAAATAACGTTATTGCTCATCAACTGGAAGAAGATTATAAGAAAAAATATAGTCATTTGCTTGCTCAGGAAAAAAACAAATTTCAAACGGAGTTTGATAAATTAGAAAAGCAAAAACAGGATTTTGAGACGCAAAAAACAGAGCAGGAAAAATTAATTGCAGAAAAAGTAAATGCTCAAGTAAAATCAGAAAAAGTGACTATTGAAAAAGAACTCAAAGCTAAAATTCAAAGCGAACAGTCGGAACGAATAGAACTAATTGAAAAAGAACTTAATGAAAAGTCCGAACAACTCAAAGAATTCAATAAAACCAAAGCAGAAGTTGAGAAAATAAAACGCGAAAAGGACGAATTAAAAGAAACGCTTGAAGCGGAAAATGCTAAAAAATTAAACCAACAAATAGCGGAAGAAAAAGAAAAAATCAGAAAAATAGAGCAAGGAAAAAATGAACTACATGTTGCTGAACTAAAAAAACAACTTGAAGACCAAAAACGATTAACCGAGGAGATGAAACGCAAGCAGGAACAAGGTTCTATGCAACTTCAAGGCGAGGTTCAAGAACTTGCTATTGAAAATTATTTGACTGAAAATTTTCCATTAGATTCCATTACTGAAATAAAAAAAGGTGCGAGAGGTGCGGATTGTGTTCAAATTGTGAATACTTATACCAATCAAAATTGCGGTACAATTTACTACGAAAGCAAGCGCACAAAAGACTTTCAGCCATCATGGATTGAAAAATTTAGAAATGATATGCGCGAACAAAATGCGAATATCGGCGTTCTTGTCACAGATGTTCTGCCAAAAGGCTGGCAAAGAATGGGGCTTTTGGAGGGTATTTGGGTGTGCACTTATCAAGAATTTAAAGGGCTTTGCTTTGTGTTGAGAGAAAACATTGTACAAATTTCAAATGCCATCAATTCGCAAGAAAACAAAGGCGAAAAAATGGTTATGCTTTACGATTTTTTAACTGGCAATGAGTTTCGGTTGCAGGTGGAGGCCATTGTTGAAGGATTTACACAAATGCAAACTGATCTAAACACAGAGCGACGTTCAATCCAAGGACATTGGAAAAAACGCGAAAAACAAATTCAAAAGGTATTGCTGAATACAAACTTCATGTATAGTTCAATAAAAGGAATTGCAGGTTCTGCTATTCAACCTATAAAGACACTTGAACTGCCCGAAATTTTGATTGATGCAGAAATTGACGATGAAAACTGAAAAAACTAATATTATGAAACCTGAAAACCTTTGGAATTATTTTTTCAAAATCCTTGAAATCCCGCACGCATCGGGCAAAGAAGAACAACTGCGAAATTATTTAATCGACATTGCCAAACAGCACAATCTCGAACATTCGGTGGATAAAGTCGGCAATTTGTTGATTCGAAAACCTGCGACAAAAGGCTACGAAGACCGCAAAACCGTAGTGTTGCAAAGCCATCTCGATATGGTTTGCGAAAAAAACAACGATGTGGTTTTTGACTTCGACCAAGATGCGATTCAATACGAAATTGTCGACGGTTGGATTCGCGGAAAAGGCACAACACTCGGTGCCGACAACGGCATCGGCGTAGCAGCACAGATGGCGATTCTAACCTCGAACGATATCGAACACGGCAACATCGAATGTTTGTTTACCGTTGAGGAAGAAACCGGTTTGACCGGTGCATTCGGATTGGAACCCAATTGGCTGAAAGCCGAGATTTTACTGAACTTAGACAGCGAAGACGACGGACAATTTTTTATGGGTTGTGCCGGTGGAATCGACACGGTCATCACCCTTCCGTACACTCTCGAAAAACTCCAAAACGCCTACAAACACTACGAAATCGTAGTCAAAGGTTTGTCGGGCGGACACTCCGGCGACGACATCAACAAAGGTCGCGAAAATGCGTTGAAACTCTGCAATCGTGTGATATTCGCAGGAATCAGAGATTTCGATTTGAAATTAAATCATTTTGTCGGCGGAAATTTACGCAATGCTATCCCAAGAGAAGCCACTGCAAAAATCGCTGTACCGGTAGAAAAATCAGCTGCTTTCGAAAAGTACGTTGAAGAGTTTTACAAATCCGTAAAGAAAGAATTACCGTTGACCGAACCGAATGTTGACGTGAAATTGCAACCTTGCGAACCCTTTGCGGACGCACTTCCCGACCAAGAAACGGAGAAACTGACCAAATCCTTGACAGCCGTACCACACGGCGTAATCCGAATGGCAGCGGATATTCCGAATTTTGTGGAAACGTCCTCGAATTTAGCAGCCATTAAAATGGAAAACCATGAAGTGCTCATCACAACCTCGCAACGCAGTTCGATTGAATCTCGAAAATTCGAAGTTGCCGACCAAATCGCCTCAACCTTTCAGTTGATTGGTGCCAAAACCAAGCATGGCGACGGTTATCCGGGATGGACGCCCAACGTAAATTCGCCGATTTTGAAAGTTTGCTTAGATGCCTTCAAACGTCTGTACAATCAGGAAGGACAAGCCTTAGCGATTCACGCAGGTTTGGAATGCGGACTGATCAGTGAAAAATATCCCGACATGGATATGGTGTCGTACGGACCCACGATGCGAGGCGTACATTCGCCCGACGAACGCATGGAAATTGCTACTGTTGAACGTTTTTGGGATTTGACCCTCGAAATTTTGAAACATATCCCGAAAAAATAAATTTTGTCATGTCAAAAAAAAATCGTATCTTTGCAAGATGATTTTTCGTAAACTGACATATTGTGCCTTGTTTTTTGCAGTGCTTGCGTTATCGGGTTGTAAGAGTGAATATCGAACCATTCAGAAGTCGCAAGATGTGGAAGCCAAATACGCTTATGGTGTGAAAATGTTTGAGCAGGGCAGGTATTCGCGAGCCTTGTCGATGTTTGAGGAAATCCAACCGTTTATGCGAGGCAGAGAGAATTTTGGAAACATGACGTATACTATGGCTACGGCGTATTTCAGAAGTCAGGATTATTTCATGGCAGCCAATGTGTTTCAAAATTATGCTCGCTTGTTTCCCAACAGCGAACGAACCGAAGAGGCGTTTTTTATGGCAGCCTATTGTATGATGTTAGATGTGCCGTATTACAAGTTGGATCAAACGAATGCAACCAACGCCATTCGCCAGTTTCAGCTGTTTATCAATTATTATTCGAGCAGTCCGAAAGTGCAAGAAGCCAACGAACATATCGATATGTTGCGTCAGCAATTAGCGAGAAAAGCCTTTGCCTTGGCAAACAATTACTATCGCCGTCGGTTGTACATTTCAGCCTCTATTTCGTTCAAAAACGTGATGAGAGATTTTCCGGAAACGCAATTTCGTGAGGAGGCGATGTTTATGAATGTGAAAAGTTTGTTTTACTACGCTCAGAACAGCGTTAGCGATAGACAAGTTGAGCGTTTTATGGATACCGTTGAGGCTTACGAACAATTGGAGCGATCATTTCCCGAATCGCAGTATTTAAGCCAACTTAGAACATATATAACCCGAACTAATCAGTTTTTAGAACGAAATAACAGTTAAATCATGGACTACAAAAAAACAGGAGCGACACAAGAATGTGTAACCCGAAACATTCAAAATTTTGACAAACTCACCGGCAACATCTACGAAACCATCGTGGTTTTGGGTAAACGAGCCAATCAGATTTCGGCGGATTTGAAAGAAGAACTTCAAGGTAAAATTTCGGAGTATTCACAAAATGCGCGTGCAGAAAGTATGGATGATATTTTCGAAAATCGTGAACAAATTGAAATTGCCAAATTCTATGAAACCGTTCCAAAAGCATCGCTTTTGGCAACTCAGGAATTACTTTTCGACCAAATTTATTTTCGCGATCCATCGAAAGATTTAGAATTGTAAAATGTCAATTGCAGGAAAACATATCATCGTAGGGATTAGCGGAGGAATCGCCGCTTACAAAACCCTTTCGTTGATTCGGTTTTTCATTCAAAACGGTGCAGAAGTCAAAACCGTAACTACACCGAACGCTCTGCATTTTGTTACCAAATTATCCTTGCAAACCTTGTCGAAAAACAACGTTTACGACGATATGTTTGCAGACGTCGGCGAAATTTCGACTGCACATATTTCGCTTGCCGATTGGGCAGATGCGATGATTGTGGCACCTGCAACGGCAAACATTATCGGAAAATTTGCAAACGGCATTGCCGACGATGCACTGTCGACCACATTTTTAGCATTGGACAAACCCGTTTTTATTGCACCCGCCATGAACAGCAGAATGTACGATCATGCGGCAGTTCAACAAAACTTGCAAACCCTTGCCCATCGCGGTGTTCATATTATCGAACCGCCTTGCGGCGAACTCGCTTGCGGCGATCAAGGCAAAGGCAGAATGCAAGAACCGGAGGTAATTTACGAACGTATTGCCGGTTTTTTTTTAAGCCATAAGAAATTTCTTGGAAAAAAAGTTCTTGTTACGGCAGGACCAACCTACGAAGCGATAGACCCGGTGCGGTTTATCGGCAATCATTCGTCGGGATTGATGGGAATTTGTATCGCCGATGAATTTGCGAACAGGGGAGCAGACGTGGTTTTGGTGTGTGGACCCAGTGCGATTAAATCGAAAAATTCGGCGGTCAAACGAATAGATGTGGTGTCGGCAAAAGAGATGTTCGAAGTTTGCAAACAACACTTCGAAACGGCTGATATTACAGTATGTTCAGCCGCTGTTGCCGATTATGCACCCCAACAAATTGCCACACAAAAAATCAAAAAATCCGATGAAAATTTAAGTTTGGAATTGGTCAAAAATCCGGATATTTTGAAATATCTCGGAGAACATAAAACTCCAAATCAAATTTTAGTTGGGTTCGCATTGGAAACCGAAAACGAAATGCAAAACGCCGAAAACAAGCTAAAATCAAAGAACTTGGATATGTTGGTATTAAATTCGTTGAACGATCAAGGTGCAGGATTCGGACATTCAACCAATAAAATTTCCATCATGTTTTCAAATCAAATTCCCAAACATTTCGAATTGAAAAGCAAGGACGCTGTAGCGAAAGACATCATCAATGAAATTCTCAATTATATATAGGGACGAAATTTTCGTCCCTTTTTTTTTACACATCGACAAGCACAGAAATTCCAAACAAACAACCAAAAACTAAATACTATGAAAGGAAAAAGTTTAATCTCCATCAACGACTACAGCAAGGCTGAGATGCTACGTATCTTGGACATTGCGGAGGGTTTTGAAAAAAATCCGAGACAACCGATTTTGAGCGACAAGATTGTTTCGACCTTGTTTTTCGAGCCGTCTACCCGCACGCGATTGAGTTTCGAATCGGCGGCAAATCATCTCGGAGCAAGGGTTATCGGGTTTACCGATGCGGCGACGAGCAGTGCAAAAAAAGGCGAATCTTTGAAAGACACGATTCTGACGGTTGCCTGTTATTCCGACATTATCGTGATGCGACATCCGCTTGCGGGAAGTGCACGCTGGGCAAGCGAAGTGTCGCCTGTACCCATTATCAATGCAGGGGACGGAGCCAATCAACATCCAACGCAATGTTTGTTGGATATGTATTCAATCCGTAAAACACAAGGCAAGTTGGACAAACTCAACATTGCATTTGTGGGCGACCTGAAATACGGTCGAACCGTGCATTCGCTGACGATTGCCATGTGTAATTTCGACACCACATTTCACTTAATTTCTCCGGACGAATTGAAATTGCCGAGTTATGTGAAACAACATATCAAGGACAACAACCTCCAATATCACCAATATCGCACCATTGAAGAGGCTATCGACCAAGTGGATGTTCTGTACATGACCCGCGTTCAACGCGAACGTTTTGCCGATCCGATGGAATACGAAAATGTCAAAAATTCGTATATTTTGACGAAAGAAAATCTCAAAAATTGCAAAGACAATCTCAAAGTTTTGCATCCACTTCCGCGTGTAAATGAAATTTCGGAAAATGTAGACGACATGTCGCAAGCCTACTATTTTCAACAGGCACAGAACGGAGTATACGTAAGACAAGCATTATTATCAACCATTTTAGGAGTAACAAAATGAAAACAGAATTAAGTGTATCAGCCATCAAAAACGGCACAGTTATCGACCATATCGCAGCGGGACAAGTGCAGCGTGTTTTAGCGATTTTGAATCTTTCGAAATACGAAGAGCAAATTTATTTCGGTGCAAATTTGGAAAGTAAAAAATACGGAAAGAAAGGAATCATCAAGGTTTCCAACAAGTTTTTCGCACCGGAAGACATCAACAAAATTGCATTGGTTTCGCCGACCGCCACACAAATCGAAATTCGTGATTACAATGTTACGAAAAAGGAACAAGTCGAAATCCCCAATGAAATCGATGGTTTTGTGAAATGTATCAACCCGAATTGCATCACGAATCACGAACAAGTTCCGACTCATTTCGATGTCGTGGACAAAAAAGAAATCGTGTTAAAATGTCGCTATTGTGAGAAAAACACAGGGAAAGGCAATATCGAATTTATTTAGATTCGACAGAGCATTCACGTGTTTCGACACAAACTATTCAGTATATTTTCGGAATGCCAGCGACACGTTGTGTCCGCCGAAACCGAAGGTATTGCTGAGTGCAATGTTAACTGTGCGTTCTTGCGGTTTTCCGAAAGTCAGGTTCAGACGATTGTCGAACACCGGGTCGTCCGTAAAATGGTTGATGGTTCCCGGAATGATATCGTGTTTGATCGCCAAAATCGTTGCAATCGCCTCAATGGCACCGGCTGCACCCAAAAGGTGTCCGTGCATGGATTTCGTCGAATTGATATTCATGTTGAAAGCATGTTCGCCGAACACGTTGATTATCGCTGAAATTTCTGCGGGATCTCCTACGGGAGTAGAGGTTCCGTGCGTATTCAGGTGGTCTATTTCGTGAAGTTGGATATTGCCTTCCGCCATTGCCATTTTCATGGCATTTCCTGCTCCCAAACCTTCGGGATGCGGGGCAGTCATGTGATAGGCATCGCCCGTCATACCGCAACCTACGATTTCCGCATAGATTTTTGCACCGCGAGCTTTGGCATGTTCGAGTTCTTCGAGCACCAACCCACCGGCACCTTCTCCGAGGACAAAGCCATCTCGGTCTAAATCGAACGGACGCGAGGCTGTTTCCGGACTGTCGTTTCGTGTGGAGAGAGCGTGCATGGCGTTGAATCCGCCGATTCCGGCTTCGGTTACAGCGGCTTCCGAACCTCCGCAAATAAACACATCGGCTTTTCCCACTTTGATGTAAGTGAGAGCGTCGGCGATGGCATTTGCCGAAGAGGCACATGCTGACACGGTTGCGAAGTTAGGACCTCTGAATCCGTGTTTGATGGAAATATGTCCTGCTGTAATATCCGCAATCATTTTTGGAATGAAAAACGGATTAAAACGCGGTGTTCCGTCTCCTCTTGAAAAGTCTCGCACTTCCTCGTAGAACGTGATGATTCCACCGATTCCGGATGCCCAGATGACGCCAACGCGGTCGAGGTCTAAGCGGTCGGATTTGATACCCGAATCGGCGATTGCCTCATCGGCAGCGGCAAAACCGTACTGCGTGTACAAGTCGTGCTTACGAGCCTCTTTTCGATCCATCATTTGCAAGATATCGAAGTTTTTGACTTCGCAGGCAAATTGAGTTTTGAATTTAGAGGCATCAAATTTCGTGATAGGAGCTGCTCCACTAACGCCTGCAAGCAGGTTTTTCCAGTAATCCTGAACATTATTGCCGATAGGCGTTAGGGAACCAAGTCCTGTGATAACTACTCTTCTCATAGAAAGTAAAGAGAAAAGTGATTACTTTGCGTTGGCTTCGATGTAGCTGATAGCGTCACCAACGGTACTGATTTTTTCAGCTTGATCGTCCGGAATGGAGATGCTGAATTCTTTTTCAAGTTCCATGATCAACTCAACTGTGTCAAGTGAATCGGCACCAAGATCGTTAGTAAAACTTGCTGTTGGAACAACTTCTTTTTCATCTACACCAAGCTTATCAGTGATGATAGCTTTTACTTTGTTTGCAATTTCTGACATTTCTAATGTGTTTAATTGGTTAATGCGGTGCAAAGTTAGTAAATTTTTTTGAATAACCAAAAAAAAATATGTTAAATTTTCGATTTTTTTGATTAAATCGCTGAAATTCAGATATTTCGACAGGCGAAATATCTGATTATTAAAATTCCATCAAATAAGCCTTGATAAACTCGTCCAAATCGCCGTCCATCACGGCTTGCACGTTGGACGTTTCGACGTTGGTACGCAGGTCTTTCACCATTTTATAGGGGTGCATCACGTAGGATCGAATTTGCGAACCCCACTCAATTTTCTTTTTGGAACCTTCGATTTCGGCGACTTTTTCTTTCTTTTTCCGAAGTTCGATTTCATAAAGTTGGGATTTGAGCATTTGCAGGGCTTTATCGCGATTTTGTTGCTGCGAACGCGTTACCTGACATTCGATACTAATCCCTGATGGTGCGTGTTTGAGGCGAACAGCGGTTTCGACTTTGTTCACATTTTGCCCGCCCGGACCGCCACTTCGGAAAGTGTCCCACGAAATATCGGCGGGATTGATTTCGATGTCGATATTTTCGTCCACAATGGGATAGGCGTAAACCGATGCAAACGAGGTATGTCGCTTGTTTGCGGAGTCGAACGGCGACAGTCGCACCAACCGATGAACGCCGTTTTCGCTTTTGAGATGTCCGTAGGCAAAATCGCCGTTGAATTCGAGGGTTGCCTGTTTGATTCCGGCGGTATCGCCGTCTTGCAGGTCGATGGTGGTAACTTTGTAGTTGTGGCGTTCGCCGTAGCGAATATACATACGCATCAGCATTTCCGCCCAGTCCTGACTTTCGGTTCCGCCTGCTCCGGAATTGATGGTAACGATAGCCCCCATGTGGTCTTCCTCGGCGGAAAGCATATTTTTGAATTCCAATGCCTCGACGAGTTTTTTTGTAGTTTTTAGTTGGGAATTTAGTTCTTCTTGGAGTAGAGAGGTGTCTTCGCGGTTGTCCCTAAGTTCGGCGGCGATTCCATCGCCGTCGTTTACGGCGGAATTATGAAATTCCGCCGAACTCTCGACTTCGGTCGACATCATGGCGAGGGTTTGCAAATCCTCCAAAGCCTGTGCGACTTTGGCAAATTCATCGGTCCAGATTTTTTTTTGTTGAATGGTCTTTAAGAATGCTTCTGCTTTTTTGGAATCGTCCCAAAAATCGGGCGAAAGCGTATGTTTTTCGTCTTCGGCTATGTCCGAAAGTTTTTGATCAATGTCAAAGAAACCTCCTCAGGTCAGCGACTCTTGATTCTAAATTTTTTTGTTGTTCGAGGGTATACATGCTTGTAAAAAAAATTAAAATAAATATCCGGTATTCACGTACAATCCGCCGTTTCCGTCTTGTTTGTTGAGGGGTTTGGCGTAGTCGACGGCGATGATAAAATTTTGATTGATAACGACTCGAAACCCACCACCGGCGGCGGTATGGAATGAGTCGGATTTATCGGGATTGACGTACAGGTTGTATGGGGTGTCGGTTATCGGCAGATTTCCGCGATACTGATTGTCGTAGTATCGAGTGGCGATTCCCCCGTCGACAAAGGCATTCAGGGCTAAGTACACATTTTGTTTGGCTGCTGTAAACCGTGCAAATCTCCAACGCAATTCGGTATTAAAAAACGCCATATCTTTGGCTTGCACTCGTCCACGCATAATGCCGCGAACGGTGCGATAACCGCCCATTCCGTCGCGTTCCCACTCTCGTCCGATGGTGTTGAAAACGGGCATCATGTAATACGGCGTATAATTTCCGAGTGTACCTTGATAATTCAAGCGATAGGCAAACACCAACTGCTCGTTGGGAATCGGGACATAGTGTCGGAAAATAAACATATACCGGCTGAAACCATGCGTTGTTCCTAAGAATTTCGGAGCCAACGTGAGATTCATTTCTGCCCAAATTCCGCGTGACGGAGCAGCTTCAAAATCGCGAGAATCGTACATCAATCCACCTCGCAAAGCACTCACCAACCCGCCGTCTTTCTCGTTTTCCGGAATAATCCCCCAATCGATATAATTTTCGTAAAGAGTTTTGCCGGAAAATTTTTCGTTGTCGGCTTTGCCTTTGTTGATAACGTTTTGGTCGATCGGACGATATCTGTAATCGCTGATCAAATAACTGCCTTGCCAAAACCAATTTTTCGCAGGCAGTTTTCCGACGAAATCGGCTTTGAAACTGATGGCACGACGATTCAGGCGATAAAACGCCGTCATATATTCGGGGGGCATGCCCTCTTTTTGGTGGCGATTTTGCCAATCGTTGACGCTATCGGCTTGGTAAATGGCTTGATAGCCGTTGTAGCCGTAGAAATCCATCGCTTGATCGTACATAATCGTTGCGGCAAGCGACATTCGAACGTTCGGGATTAAATTTCGAGTGTCGTAGGTCAAGAAAAATTGTTGCGACCCTTTTGTAAAAGCCGAATACTCGATATACCACTGTTGACGCGGATTTGGGTAATACGAACCATCGCCGAAATCAAACACATTCAACAGAGCGCCGTATTGCAGCCCTTTGTCTTGGTCGAAAGCAATGATGGGCAACGGTCCGAGGGACAAGCCTTTTTTGATGATGTCCTGCGCTTGCATGTTCAAGGCAATAAACATTGCCATTATGGGGAGTAAATGTTTCATTTTGCAAAGATAAAGATACGAAAAATCCCGCTAATTAGCGGGATTTTTCGCTTTTCGCTGAAACTTATGCAGGGATAATTGCCTCAACAGGACAACTGTCAACGCAAGCACCACAGTCAGTGCATGTAGCCGCATCAATTACATAAATGTCGCCGGAAGAAATAGCATT
>WRKV01000056.1 GCA_009777915.1 Bacteroidales bacterium
CTCTTCCGATCTTGAGAATCGTAGGGGCGTATTGCATACGCCCGGCGGCGATAGAATCGCCGCCGAACAGGGACTAATAATAGCAAGGGGATGTCTCGACTTCGCCACTGCGTGGCTCCGCTCGACATGACGGACACAACGTCAAAAAACCATGAGGTCGCAAAGCGATCGAATACAACTGCCGACTATTTCCACAGTTTTGTGGAAATTCCACAATGTTTTTTAATTTTCAATAAATTGCATTATATATGCAAATACCTGATTTTCAATAATGTATTTTATTTTTAAGCGTTTGGCACGACAATTGCAATCTGTAAAATTGAAATAGATAATCAAAATCAATTACAAACTAAAAAAAAAATTGAATCATGAAAAAGGAAATCACAATCGTAAAAAAAATTGCTTTAGTTGTAGCAATTTTATTCGCAGGAGCATTGGTAGCACAAGCATGTCCTAATGCCCCCGAAAACCAACAATGTAACAAAGGTGAACTTGTTGTTGTTAATCTCGGAGATTTGAGCGAAGAAGTTCAGCTTGCTATCAACGCTGAAGTTAACAAACAAAGCGTGCAAATCAGAGAAATTTCTCAATGTCAAACAAGCAAAAAACTAAAAGTTACTGCAATTAACGCAGAAAACGGAGAAGTTGTTTTGATTTTCGAGGAAGATGGCAAACTTGCAGAAAATAAAGAGTAATTTTGGGTTTAATTTCTCTTTATAGTAACGGAAGGAATTGATTTTTTTTTCAATTCCTTTCGTTTTTTTTACCAATTAAAAAAAAAGTCGTATATTTGCAATATAATTTTGTTGTGATGAAAAAAATCTTAATTGTCGAGGATGATATTTCCTTCGGTTTAATGCTCGAAACGTGGTTCAATAAAAACGGCTATAATGCCCAAGTAGCCTCGTCTTTGAATCGTGCCAAAAAGTTTTTGAATGAAACTTCTGTTGATCTATTGCTCACAGATTTACGACTTCCGGACGGTAGTGGCATTGAACTTTTGCAATGGAAAAATGAAAAGAATTTGAATTTTCCATGTATTTTGATGACCAGTTATGCTGAAATTCAAATTGCTGTTGAAGCCATCAAATTGGGAGCATTTGATTTCTTGGAAAAGCCTGTAAATCCTACGATTTTGAAACAAAAAATCAGCAATGCCTTATCTGCACAACTATCGTATTCTTCGAAAAAAACCGGCGGAAAAAAATCCGAATCGGTGTCGATTCCATTTCTTAATAAAAGTAAAAATCCGGTGATGAAAAGAATCTACGAGCGCATTGAATTGGTTGCTCCGACTGATATTTCTGTGATGATACTTGGTGAAAGTGGTGTTGGAAAAGAACATGTCGCGAGATTGATTCACGAGAGTAGTCGGCGGAAAGACGCACCATTCGTGGCTGTAGACAGTGGTGTTATCTCGAAAGAATTGGTCGGAAGCGAATTGTTTGGTCATGTAAAAGGTTCGTTCACGTCTGCAATTGCTGATAAAACAGGGGTTTTGGAGCATGCACAAAATGGAACTGTGTTTTTTGATGAAGTCGGAAATTTACCACATGACGTGCAAGTGCAGTTGTTACGCGTGATTCAAGAACGCAAAATTCGTCCGATCGGTTCAAATAATGAAATTGAAGTCAATGTTCGTATTATTTGTGCCACGAATGAAAACATTGAAAAATCCATCACGGAAGGGCGTTTCCGAGAAGATTTGTATCATCGTTTGAATGAATTTTCCATAACGGTTCCTCCATTGCGTGAACGTCGTGAAGATATTGCCGATTTTGCGAATCATTTTCTGCAAACCGCCAATAATGAATTAGAGAAAACTGTTGAAGGATTTTCACCGGAAGCGATGTCTGTTTTGGATCAGTATTCATTTCCCGGAAACCTGCGTGAAATGCGGAATATCATTCGTCAAGCGTGTTTGTTTTGTTCGAAAAAACATATTCAAAAAGATGAAATTCAACTTTCCGAAAAAAATGCATTTGCTCAAAAATCTGTGGCTTTATTCGATTCCGAAGATGAAAAACAAAAAATTATGGCAGCCATTGAGCGTTCGGCAGGAAATAAAACGTTAGCGGCAAAAATCTTAAACATCGACCGTAAAACGCTTTACAACAAAATTCATCAGTACGATTTAGAGCTCTGAAACCGGAAGCTCAAGATCAAAGGTTGTGCCTTTTTCGGAAGATTCCACGTGAATAGTTCCGTTCATCACATCGGTCAATCCTTTCACAACAAACAAGCCAAACCCTGTGCCCTCAGTGTTTGCAGGACGATTTTCAACCTGTGAAAACGAATCGAAAATTCGGTCTAATTTTTCTTTAGGAATACCTATTCCGCTGTCGGAAATAACAATTTTCAAGCGAGCCGGATCGTCCAAAAGTTCTACAAAAAATTGAATCTCTCCTTGTGCGGTGTATTTGATAGCATTGGAAATCAGATTGGTAACAATCTGACGAAGTTTCAACGAATCAATCGTTATTTGACAATCATCTAATTTTTTGAATTGATAAGAAAACTTGAGATGCTTGCTGTTTGCCATAGGTTTGAACAGATCCACAATTTCTAAAAACAACGGAATCGGTTCAACAGTTTGGTTTTGAATTTGCACCTTTTTTTGCTCCAAACGCGAAAATTCCAAAAGATTGGTTAGCATATTTAAAATATGTGTTGCTGAATTTTGCATCGACGAAAGTTGCCGAATTTCTTCCACAGATAAATCATCTTTATCCCAAAATTCCAAGTAACTCAATATCGAAATCAACGGTGCTTTCACATCGTGCGAAATGGACAATAATAATTGATGTCGACTGTTCATTAATTCCTCTGCAATACGCTTTGATTCTGACATTTCACGAGATTTGATCAAACTTTTTTCTGCACTTCGGAAAATCACAAATACCACTGCCGACAGCACTAAAAACGACAAAATTCCTGCAAACAAAACTCGTCTGCTCGACTCATCTTTTTGCGACAACATTTCCGTTACTCGATTCAACGCTGTTTCGTGCAATTGAATTAAAACAGCAGAAATATCCTGTCCGATTTTTTGGTCTGCCGAAAGCAATGCCATGTACTGTTGTTCGAGCCTTTCAAATTGTTGTTGTTGACGTCTCGCAACCGCTCTAAGTGCAGCATCTACGCTTTTCGGAGCAAAAGCCGAATGTTCGATAATATGTTCATGAATAATCGAATCGTTTTGACGAATGGTAATAATTTGTGTAGGTTCTTGCCTACTTGAAAATAACCGCTGAAAAAAATTGCGATTATCCGGCATAAATGTTGTATCAATTTCTGTTCCGGTTCCTATGCGAAACTCGTCATCACTTACGTGGAAAGTGGTTTGCTGGGTTGCAACAAAGACATTTTCATAATTCAGAAAATAATTTCTATCAAAATCTTCTTGCAATAAAATTTCTTTTTGTTCAAACAATTTTGCCAACGCTAAAAGTTGATTTTGCTGGGTTTCCGGCAATTCGACGAACAATGTATCAATGATCAATAATCCATTATCAACTTCCTCTCGATAACTATTCAAAAACTCAACATTTTGAGTGATGATATATCTTTCGCCAAACGCTTGTGCCATATTAAGTGAGGAGACCAATGTATTCGTTCTTTCAAAAATACGATACGCTTCATTCAATTGTTTTTGTGTAGATTGCAAGCCTCTAAGCGTATTGACAAAATAAAAAACAGCTCCGATACAAATAAACGTTGCAACAATATATCCGATTTTATGACCAAACAGACGTTTCATTGGTACAAAGATACAAAAAAAAATCCAAATACTTGATATTTTCATTTTTTTTTTGTATTTTTGCAGAGCGAAAAATATATAGACCTAAAATATATGGAAAGTAAACTTCAACAACTTACGGAAAAACTCTACAACGAGGGGCTTTCAAAAGGAAAATCCGAAGCCGAACAGTTGGTTCAACATGCACATCATCAAGCCAAACAGATCCTTGAAGATGCTCAAAAACAAGCTGATGAAATTTTGGAAAAAGCCAAAAAATCAGCCATTGAAAGCAAACGTAATGCAGATGCGGAAATTGATTTGGCATCACGTCAAACCATTGCACGTGTGAAACAAACCGTAGAAAATCTCATTGTTTCAAAAACTATCGAAACGCCTGTTACAAAAGCATTTGATGATGTTTCATTTGTAAAGGATTTGATTAAAACAGTCATTGAAAACATGCCAAAAACCGGTGATTTAGCCGTGATTTTGCCTGCAAACAAAGAGGTTGAGTTTTTGAACATGATTCAAAGTAATTTGCAACAAGCATTCGGACCGGGTGTTGATGTCAAATTTGAACGCAACATCAAGTCCGGATTCCGCATCAGTACCGGAAATGGCGGTTATCAACTGACATTCACCGACGCTGATTTTACGGAACTTTTCAAAACACATATCCGTTCAAAATTGATTGAACTTTTGTTTGGAAGACAATAGCCATGTTTAAGCGAGAATATCATTGTTTAGTAGCCGGATTACCGGATTTGGTACTTGAACGAGATGTGAAAAATTTCGATTTCAAGACCCTGGTTCGGGACGTTTATGACCGTACATCAGAGCAAGATCAGATGTATATTCGTGAACTTTTTTTGGAATATGATTTTATGAATTTTCTGCGAATACTGCGGGATAGAGACGATTTGTTTATCGACAAAGGGTTTTACAGTTTGGAATTTTTCAAAGAGCGTTTGGACGTTCTTAAAGAACATCCGGAACTTCTTGCGGATGAGATTCCGGAACATTTGCTCGACATTGTTCGAAGATTTCTGTTGGTGCAAGAGGTTGACGATCAAACTGATGCACATCTTGATATGGCAAGTTTCACACGATTGCGGTTTTATCAACGTGTTGAAAAATCCGGAAATCGATTTATTCGTTCGTGGTTTCAATTTGACCATCTTTTACGAAACATTCAAAGTGCTTGGATGTGTCGTAAACTAAATAAATCCGTGCAAAAGCAATTGGTCGGATATTCGGAAGAAATTGAATTTTTTGTTAAAAACAATTTGCCGGATTTCGGCTTGAGACATGAGATTTCGTTGGGTGAACAGATTTTTGGTTTGTTCGAGGAAAGTGAGACGCTTGATATTTTGGAACGTGAATTTCGTTTCGATCAAATTCGTTGGCAAATGGCGGACGAACTAACTATTTTCAATTATTTCGACATGGATAAAGTTCTCGCTTTTTTAG
Organism: Bacteroidales bacterium; assembly: GCA_009777915.1. Lineage (GTDB taxonomy): Bacteria > Bacteroidota > Bacteroidia > Bacteroidales > P3 > WRKV01. The sequence continues at coordinate 5,213 of WRKV01000056.1, forward strand.
CAAAAGCGGACATTTTGGATCGTTGGTTGAATTTGGATAAAGAACGAGGCACCGAATTATTCGATGGTTTTGTAAAGAATTTAGTAGAATTAAAAAATAAAAATTTATGATAACAACAGGTAAAGTAACAAGTATTATTTCCAATCTTGTGGTTGTTCAAGTGGACGGTCCCGTAGGACAAAACGAGATTTGCATGATTGAAGTGGAAAACACCAAATTGATGGCAGAAGTCATCAAAATCGTTGGAGATAAAGCCTACACACAGGTTTTCGAAAGCACACGTGGTTTGAAAGTAGGTAGTCACGTTGAATTTAGGGGACACATGCTTGAGCTAACGCTCGGTCCGGGCTTGCTTTCGCGGAATTTCGACGGTCTGCAAAACGACCTCGAACGTATGGAAGGTGTTTTTCTCCAACGTGGCGAATACACACAACCGCTCGACACCGAAAAAAAATGGCATTTCGTGCCGACTGCAAAAGAGGGCGATCACGTCGAAGCCGCATCGTGGCTTGGTGAAGTGAAAGAAGGTTGGTTGCCTCACCGTATTATGGTGCCATTCAAATGTAAAGGCACTTATACGTTGACGTGGCTTGCCGGAACGGGCGATTACACGGTTAACGATCATATTGCGACAATTGTTGATGTCGACGGTAACGAGGAAAAAATTACCATGACACAGAAATGGCCTGTAAAAGTTGCCGTTACAGCATACGACAACAAACCGCGTCCATTCAAAATTATGGAAACCGGCGTTCGTGTAATTGATACGTTTAACCCGATTGCGGAAGGCGGAACAGGCTTTATTCCCGGACCTTTCGGAGCAGGAAAGACTGTTTTGCAACACGCTATTTCCAAGCAAGCGGAAGCCGATGTGATCATCATGGCGGCTTGCGGAGAACGTGCAAATGAAGTTGTGGAAATTTTTATGGAATTTCCGCATTTGGAGGATCCACGCACCGGACGGAAGTTGATGGAACGTACAACTGTGATTTGTAACACATCGAATATGCCTGTTGCTGCTCGTGAAGCATCGGTTTATACCGCGATGACGATTGGTGAGTATTATCGTTCGATGGGCTTGAAAGTGTTGCTATTGGCGGATTCCACGTCGCGTTGGGCTCAGGCTTTGAGAGAAATGTCGAATCGTTTGGAGGAACTTCCGGGTGCAGATGCATTCCCGATGGACTTGCCTGCAATTATCTCGAATTACTACGCACGTGCGGGTTTCGTATATTTGAAAAATGGAGAAACAGGCTCAATTACTTTCATAGGAACGGTATCTCCGGCAGGTGGAAACTTGAAAGAACCCGTAACCGAATCCACGAAAAAAACAGCACGTTGTTTTTACGCTTTGGCACAAGGACGTGCGGATAGCAAGCGTTATCCGGCAATTGATCCGGTGGATAGTTATTCGAAATATCTGGAATATCCGGAAATTGCCGAGTATTTGGATGAACGTATTGAAAAAGGTTGGATTGACAAAGTGTACAAAGGCAAAACCATTGTTCAGCGTGGAAAAGAAGTGCATGATCAAATCAATATCTTGGGTGATGACGGCGTTCCGGTGGAATTTCACGACCGTTTTTGGAAGTCGGAATTAATCGATTTTGTAATTCTGCAACAAGATGCGTTCGATAAAATTGATGCAAACTGCCCGATTGAACGACAAAAATTTATGTATAACAAAATTCTCGATATTTGCGACAGCAACTTTGAATTTAAGAACTTTGAGGAGTGTGCCACGTTCTACAAACGCATTATCAACGTTTGCAAACAGATGAATTATTCAGAGTATCAAAGTGCGATGTTTGATCGCTATGTGCAAGAATTAGGAGAGATTTTGGCAGAACGAAAAAAATAATATCACCCTAAAAATAAAACACAGCAACCATGAAAAAATTACTTATTTTCCTCGTTCCGTTAGCGATGCTTTCTTGCAATCATGCCGGAACAGGTTCTCAAACGACGAATTCGGAACAAGATTCCGCAGAACAAAATCTTTCCTTTATGGGAATCACATTAGGCGAAGAACTAAATCTTGATTTTTGTGATACGATACGTTGCATCAGTGAATCCGGCGGGGTGACTACTTACGCCTTCAATTCCCAAATGGAAGTCAATGAAAAAAATCTCGATATAAGCTGTGAAGTTCACAGTGTTGACGGAATTGTTACAGAAATTGTGGTTTTTCCGCCGTCCGATTATTTTTATGAAATCGTTGATTTATATAGAGAAAAATACGATTTGGGCAGCCTCGTAAAAGATGATTTCGGAGGTTCTCGAACAAGACCTGTTTATGTTTCTAAAACAGTTGGAAATCAAACCCTAATGCTACTTGCTTCACAAGATTATTTTGATGATCATTATTTTGGCATGAAAATAACTTACAGAGTAAGATAATACATAAAACCAATGAATACAAAACCTTTTCAAAAAATTTACACCAAACTTGAAGGCGTAACCAAAGCCACCGTTACGATTAAAGCAGAAAACGTGATGAATGATGAACTTGCCATGGTTGGCGGTCGTTTATCGCAAGTGGTAAAAATCAATGGCGACCAAGTTGTTTTGCAAGTATTTTCGGGTACAGAAGGCATTAATACGGCTACGGAAGTCACGTTTTTGGGCGAATCTCCGACATTGAATGTGAGTGACGATTTATCCGGACGTTTTTTCAACGCCTACGGACATCCGATTGACGGAGGTCCGAATGTTGATGGCGAGAAACGTGAAACCGGCGGTCCGTCGGTGAATCCGTTCAGACGTCAACAACCGTCGCAGTTTATTCCCACAGGAATTGCGGGTATCGACTTAAACAATGCGTTGGTTTCCGGACAAAAAATTCCGTTTTTTGCCGACCCCGACCAGCCTTACAATGAAGTGATGGCGATGGTTGCGTTGCGTGCCAAAGTTGATCGAATTATCCTTGGCGGAATGGGTATGAGTAACGACGATTATTTGTACTACAAAAAAACGTTCGAAAGTGCCGGTGCGTTGGACCGAATTATTTGTTTTATGAACACCACAGAACAACCGCCCGTAGAGCGTTTGCTGATTCCCGACATGGCTCTCACGGCAGCGGAATATTTTGCGGTTGATAAAAACGAAAAAGTTCTCGTTCTCCTTACGGACATGACGCTTTACGCCGATGCATTGAGTATCGTTTCCAATCGTATGGATCAAATTCCATCGAAAGACAGTATGCCCGGCTCGTTGTATTCCGATTTAGCAAAAATCTATGAAAAAGCGGTGGAATTGCCCGATGGTGGCTCGATTACGATTTTATCGGTAACAACATTGAGTGGTGGCGACATTACGCACGCAATCCCCGATAACACAGGCTATATCACGGAAGGACAGTTGTTTTTACGTGCTGATTCCGACACCGGAAAAGTGATTGTTGACCCATTCCGGTCGCTTTCTCGTTTGAAACAGTTAGTTATCGGCAAACAAACTCGCGAAGATCATCCGCAAGTGATGAACGCTTGCGTACGTCTTTACGCAGATGCAGCGAATGCGAAAACCAAATTAGAAAACGGTTTCGAATTGTCCGATTACGACAATCGTACACTTGCTTTCGCAAAAGATTATGCAGAAAATTTACTCGCTATCGACGTCAACATTGACACAACGGAGATGCTTGATACTGCTTGGAAACTTTTTGCAAAATATTTTTCGAAAGAAGAAGTTACGATCAAACAAGAACTTGTTGACAAGTATTGGAAATAATTTTTTGCATTTTTCATTTTTTTTTACTACCTTTGCATGGCTTTATTTGATAAATTTACTCAAGGAATGATAACACAAATCAGTGGAAAACACCTTTACTACGCGTTTTTAGCAGGAGCTAAACGTGTTTTGGAAGAACAACACTATCTCAATAAAATCAACGTTTTTCCGGTTCCGGACGGGGATACGGGAACGAATATGGCATCGACTGTTCAAGCGATTGCCGATAATACGATTGTTTACTCCGGATACAAAGACACTGCGATGTCGGTTGCTGATGCGGCTTTGCTTGGAGCTCGAGGAAATTCAGGGGTTATTTTCGCACAATTTTTATATGGTACGGCTTCGGATTCGCCAAATTCCGAAACGATTTCCATCGAAGAATTTATCGAAAGTGTAAAAGCCGGTGTCAAAGCAGCCTACGAATCTATTGCCAATCCTGTGGAAGGCACGATTATCACACTTTTGCGGATATGGGTAGAAGTGATGGAAGAATTGAAATCCAAAACCGAGGATTTCGTTGAATTGCTGAAACTCGCCTACCCCGCCCTATTACAGGCTTTGCAAGACACCAAAAAATTGTTGCCGAAGTTGGCAAAAGCCAAAGTTGTGGATTCGGGTGCACAAGCATTTGTGTTTTTTATTCAAGGTGCGTTGGAATTTTTGACCACCGGCACGTTGAAAGATTTAGCCGGAACTCGTTCGCAAACCATTGCCGAAACTGACGAAGCACACATTGATCACGAAGAAATCAGGTTTCGTTATTGTACCGAAGGAATGATGACATTGACGGTTGATGTAGACTTGAAAGATTTGCGTCAGCAACTTTCGCGATTAGGCGATTCTATTGTGGTTGCGGGAAGTCGTACGCGTTTGCGTGTGCACATTCATACGGATACGCCTGCAAAAGTGTTTGGTATTCTGTCTCGCTACGGAAATGTCGATTTCCAAAAGGTTGACGACATGGAATTTCAGCACGAATTGTTGACCAAAGGAGCTAAATCCAAAATCGGATTGTTGATTGACAGTACGGCAGATATCCCGAAAGCCTTGCGTTTCCAACATCAAATGCATCTCGCATCTTTGAATTTGCACGTTGGAAAAAGTCAATATTTAGATCGTATCAGTATCACGCCTAACCAATTTTATCGCCTGTTGCGTAGAAACAACGGCAAAGAAAAAATATCGACTTCGCAACCCTCTAAAAAAGATTTTTTAGATCGTTACAACTTCATGGCTACGCTCTACGATTCTATCATCTGTTTGAACGTTTCGTCGAAATTGAGCGGAACCTACCAAAACAGCGTTGATTCGGCAGGACGAGCGGCTATCGCTACCGGAAAACGTATTTCGGCGATTGATACCAAATTATGCTCGGGAACGGAAGGTTTGGTTGCTGTGATGACTGCCGAAGCCATTGAGGCAGGATTTTCGCACGATGAAATTTTGAAAAAAATCAACGAATGGATTCCGAAATCCAAACTTTTTGTGAATACGCAGTCTATCAAAGGTTTTATCAACAGCGGACGTATTTCGAAAAGTAAATCTGTTATTGCAAATTTATTGAAACTTCGTCCGTTGATCACGATGGATAAACATGGTTCCGGTGATAAAATCGGAAATTTTCGAGGTCAGGAAAAAATGATTCAGCACAGTTTGCAGATTTTCAAAGACGATCATGAAAAATCCGGAATCGACCGCTATTGCGTGTGTTACACCGATCAAGCCGAGTTAAAAAAAGCAGAAGACGTTGCCGAAAAAATGTATCAAATCTGTGGAAAGAAAGTAGATTATATTACGCAACTATCGCCTGTTCTCGGCTCTATTGGCTACAACGGTGCAATTGAGATTGCGTATGTGATGAAATAATCGTTTTTTTTTAGAGCAATTTTTTTTCGCCGTCATGTCGAGCGGAGCCACGAAGTGGCGAAGTCGAGACATCCCCCTGCTATCATCAGCCTATTTTTCTAATACTTTTTTTGAGAGCAAAAAAAGTATTCAAAAAAACTCTTTGCAGGAAATATTTTTATTACTTTTTTGAGCCCAAAAAAGTAACCAAAAAAGGCTTGCAGGAAAAAATGATCTCCGCCTGGCTCCGACTTTTTCCTGCGATAACGTATTCGTCGCTACGCTCCTCATGGTTTTTTACGCTTCGCCCTTACTATTCACTATTCACTAATCCCTGTTCGGCGGCGATTCTATCGCCGTCGGGCGTATGCAATACGCCCCTACGATTCTCCAATTTTCGTGGAGTTATTAACAATTTGCGAAAGTTTTCAACATTTTAACACTTTTTAACAAAAAAAATATACGAAAACAAGGGGGGTGAGCGTTATATAGATGACGGGATATAAATCCCGAAAAAATTATTAACTAAAAATCGAAAGTTATGGAAAAAAATCAAATTGCAATTTATCAGCCTGACCACTCCATGAAATTGGAAGTCCGTATGGAGGAGGAAACCGTTTGGCTCAGCCAGAAACTGATGGCTGCCTTGTTCGATTGTTCTACGGACAACGTCTCACTTCACCTCAAAAACATATTCAAAGAGAATGAATTAGAGGAAATTTCAGTTGCCGAGGATTTCTCGGTAACTGCCTCGGACGGGAAAAATTATAGGGTCAAACATTACAACTTGGACGCCATCATAGCGGTCGGATACCGCGTGAACTCCAAACGAGCAACAGCTTTCCGTCAATGGGCAACCAGCGTTCTGAAAGATTACCTCATCAAAGGTTACGCCGTCAACCAACGCTTTGAACGCTTAGAGTACCGTATGTTTGAAAACGAAACCAAAATAGATTTTTTCGTGAAAGCAGCCCTACCACCGATTGAGGGCATCTTTTACGATGGACAAGTTTTTGATGCTTATGCTTTCGTTTCGGATTTGATAAAATCCGCAAAAAAATCCATTGTTTTGATTGATAATTACGTTGATGAAAGTGCCTTATTGCTTCTTTCTAAACGAAAAGCAGGTGTAACGGCAACCCTCTACACCGCAACGATTTCCCCGCAGTTGCAATTGGATTTGCAACGGCACAACGCACAATACCAGCCTGTGACAGTGCACCTTTTCGACCGCTCTCACGACCGGTTTCTCCTTATCGATGACGACACCTATCACATCGGTGCATCGCTAAAAGACCTTGGCAAAAAATGGTTTGCTTTTTCAAAAATCGGGTTGCGACCCAATGGAGTGAACCCTTAGGGGTGTATTGCATACGCCCTCGTTGGCGATTGTCACAAATGCCCGTAGGGGCACAAAATTTTGTGCTCCTACAAAAACCTGCATCTAACGAACACAACGCAAGGCAAATCCGTAATTCTTATTGTAGTTGTCCTGCGGGAAGACATCCGACACATTGTAGTACAGGTTGAACGCAGCCACGGCGCTGTACTCTGAGGACGACCAGTAGTACGAAATCGCAGTCGACAGACTGCTCGCGTTCGCAGTAAAGCGGGAGCCCCCCCAAGTTTCCCCGCGAGGAACGTGATTTGCTGCCGTGTTTGTTGTATTGCTGCCGCTGGTGTAAGATTGACTATTGACTGCTGTGGACGGATCGCGAGAAGTTCCACCCATAAGAGTATACAAATTTTGAAAATCTTCGGTAGTTGGCACTCGCCAATCGCCCGGACAAAGAATATCCGCATATTTCCTCACAGCACACCACGAAAAGTAATGACCCGGAAATGTGGTAAGCGTGCTGTTGTTCCGGCAATCTACATTAAAGTTGGGACTTGTCCCGCCATTGTAAGAGTCTCCTCTTGGCGTGCATTGCGGAGAAACAACCAAATCCGACCATGTCTGCGATGCCACACCTGCACGAGCCGGAATCGTCCATACCTGTGTTGTTACAGGTCCTCCCGAAGTGATGGTGGCGAGATTTCTGCCTGCTGCAACAAAATCACAGCCTCTTGGGGCTACAATATGTTTTCCGCTGGTATTGGATGTTGTATCTCTTCCACAACTGTTGCTCGCCACAGCATAGTAATACACACCGGTAAAGTTTAGGGTGGTGTTGGGTGGTGCGAATGTATTGGTGTTTGCACCGCCTGTGGCACCCATGCTTGTGCCACCTGTGGTGTTTGCTGTGGTGTTTGAATACCATTGTATGGTTGGCGTGGGAGTGCCTGTTGTTGCAGGACTGATGGTGAGCGAAGGGTTAAATGCAGTGTTTTGTGGGGTGGATCGGTCGCCGGTCGGTGTCACCAAGCCGATGGTTGGCGGTGAATTAACCGTAATGGTTTGCGTACGTGGAGCACTGGTGCCACAAACGTTGGTTGCCGTTACCGAAATAGCAAGGGTGCCTGATGTTGTTCCTGCATCGGTAATGTCGATGGTGGTGCCATCACTGCCGTCGTGGGTCATGCTTCCCGGAATAGTCCAATTGTAGGTGGTGGCAGCACTTACAGCGGCAATGCTCGCCGTGAACTCAGCACCCGTGCAAACAGGATTGTTGCTAAACGCGATGGTTCCCGGTGTAGTTGGAGCCGGTGGTCCCAAAGTGATGCTACCATGTAGCAGTTCCACGCCACAGGTATTGCTCACCGTGTAGTGATGAGTGCCTACGGCTGTTGGTTTTCCCCTGATAGAGACAGGCCACGCATATTCTCGCTCCCCGAGCGGA
>WRKV01000057.1 GCA_009777915.1 Bacteroidales bacterium
ACAACGACTTTAATCGTATCGTTGCTTGGTCCCCATTGGTTGACACGTGTCCAAGACGTGAGGACATCGGCGGTATTCGGTCGAGGTAATTCCCAAATATAATTCACAGCAAACATAACCGGTTCGATGAGTTGGGCTACAAATATCAAGGTGTCGCCCATACATGCCGTGAGAACGTCGGGAACTATTTCAATCGGGATATTCGGCGTAATACCTGCATAGATAGGATACCTTATATTAACCGGTGCAAAATTGTCACATTTTTCGTGTTCGATACCCCACAAGTTAATCTCCAAACTATCTCCGAAAAAGCTCACATACAGGGTATCCGGATAACCTCCGTTCGGATATTCCGATGTTGACAGATCAACTCCCGGAGCCGCAATGTTCGGCATCTCAAGAAGACTCTGATTCCAATCAAATGTTACATATTCATCAGACGGAATAAGCAGATAGATTACCGAGCTGTCGCGACAAGGTGCCATATCTCCGATCAAGTGCAACAGCGGACTATTCAACACAACAAATTCTCCTCTCAGGGTATCGCTAAGTCGTGGCGACGTACACGTTGAGTTGTCGATGGCAATCACTTCAAAAAAGATGCTATCGTATAATCCCTCATCGGGGGTGTAGGTATAAGTCGAGCCGGATTGAATTTCGTGAATTGTGTCAAATTCGGTCGAATATAGTTTTCGTTGATGAATAATAAATTCATAGGCATCTACTATTGATTCCGGATCCGGGAATACCGTGATTAAGCCGTCTGTTTCCGCACAAAGTTGTGCCGGAAAATCCAATAAAAAGCCATCTAAAATCGGACGTGGCGCAAGGTGGAGCGTATCGCTCAGCAAAGGTTGTCTGTTTTCGACATCGCAAGAGAATCCGGTAAAAACATTTACACTGAAAACGCCCGGATTGGTACCAACAACCACTTTGATTTGCGATTCGGTGGTATCGCCAATGATTTGCCAGGTCGAATCCAACGAAACCCAGCCATAAATCGGTTTTGCCCAATCATAAAGCGTATCCACATCGGCTACCCCTAAAATGATGGTATCTTGCGGGCAATACATTCCGTCGCTAATCGCTACAGCCGTGTCGTCGATAAAATGTTTTATCGTTCCCAACCAATCCATTGGAATGGTATCTACGAGCACCATTTCGATTTTAAGGGTGTCGCCCGGCAGGTTACAGCCGTCACGAATTGCGGTAACGCCGATGGTTGTACGCTTTCCGAGCTTGTCGGTTGTGAGGTCGGCGTTGATGGTAAATGTGGCAGATGTTCCGCTCAACGGCGAAATGCTGTCGCCGTCCATGTAGAACCATTGGAAAGTTACGTCTACCGTGTCTTCGGCAGGATTTTTCATCACTTCAAGCGTATGATCCGAACGCAAGCAAGCGGTATCTCTACCGATAGATCCGTCGAGTGTGAAATTCACCGGCAGCACCATTTTTGGACGAGCAAAAATGCCCTCTATGGTTACTGTGTCGGAACTGATAAGTCCGGGTCCGCAACCGTTTGCCGGAACGACCCAAATCTCGCCTTCTTGCGGAACAACAAAACTGTGTTCGGCACTGTTCAACGTGTCGACTTCATATTGCCAATCAAAATTCCAATAGTACATTTCTGCGTTGGAAATCGGCGTTACGGCGAAATCTATGTCCTCATCGGCACAAACCGTTGTTATTGGATCTATGAACATGGGTTGCTCCCGAATAGTATCCGATGGCAACAACGTAAATTCGTAGGTTCGTGGTCCACATTGTATATTGTTAATTGTAACGGCAATATCCAACGTGTTGTCCGGAGGTGTTAAAGCCTCAGGCACAATCAGTGCCAACGTGTCGCCGCGACGGGCTTGAGCCGTATCATAAAGACGCCAATCATTTCCGATTTCGGGCTGCAGTTCCGTGTCCGGAATATCTGTATCGCCGTTCCACGTCCAGAATATGTTGTCATAGCGTGGATTCGGACGAATAAACAGCACGATAGTATCTGTTCCGCAAGCCTTTGTGAAAAACGGCATATCATCTTTTCGAGCATCTAAAACAGGCGATGGCAACGGAATCGTATCGATAAATATCTCTTGACGATAGACCATCGTGTCGTCGTCGCACCGCGTTATTCCTCTCAATTCAAGTATTCCGAGTGTTCCGTAAGTCGCCATGTCTTGGTTGAACGTGATGTGAAGTGTATCTTTCAAATCACCGGTAATCTCAATCACCGCATCGGTTTCCCATGCCGGAGGTATGGTCCAAACAAATTCTTTCGCATTGCTATCCAAATCTCGTGCAATATAGATTTTGGTTTCACCAATGCAAACGGTGTCGGCACGTTTTGCACCTTGTCCGCGATCGTTCAAAATCAGATCCAACGGATCCAAAACAGCAACATTGATTGGTTTGGAATAATCGACTCGTTTCAAATCCGGACAACGGTCGAAACTGATATTCGAAAACGTGAAACGCACAAACGCATCGGACGTTTCGAACGTAACTTCGTAAGATTTATTCGGATCCAACGTTACAACAATCGCTCCGGGTGCATCGAAATTAACCGAAAATTCTATTCTCGGATCGTTAGGTTCCATCGTGTAAACGTATGGCACGCCCACACAAGGCAATGTATCGCCAATTATCTTGATGTCCGGCATTTTCAGCACATGGATAACCGTATCCAAAAGTTCGCCCTCGTTGATCAATTCATCATCACCACAATACTGTATGCCGGAAACTCTGATTATTCCGCCGTCACTTGGGGCTTTTATGGTTATGATATTGCTTTCCGTGACGGTGTCGGTTTTTTCACCTGCGAGCCAGCCACTTGGGAAAATCCAGCGAACGCTGTCGGGTAGTGCGGTATGACCATCATCGCGGAATGTAGCCGTAACGGTCAGTTCATCGTTTTCACAAATTGTATCGTGCGACAGTTCTAAGAACTCTATAATCGGTGCCGGATAAGGTGTGATCAGTTCTGTCCACAAGGTGTCTCTGCCTTCGTTCTCCGTACAAAGGTCTCCGGTTGTGGTGATTAGACCTATTCTCGAAGGATTTTTTCCGATGACCACTTCTACGGAAGGTCCTGTACTTGAATCCACAAATTTGTAGGTCGTATCCGGTAAGAACCAACGATAAGCGAAAGCGGAATCTCTTTGAACTTGGAAGGTGTATGTGCTACCCGGACAAGGTGTGTATCCGCTAAAACCTCCTAATGGTGCCCATGAGGGTGATGGCACAATCTGACCCAATCGCTCTGTTGGAATGGTATCCACCGAAGTCAGCAGGATTTTCAACATTTTTCCGGATACCGTACAGCCGTTTAATCTTGCAGCAACGCCGATTTGCGTACTGTATCGTCTTCCGCCCGGTGTTGTGAGTGCACGAACAAACACTTCATCTCGACCAAGTGCCGGAAAATCTAACAAGTCATCAAGGGTCGGCATGGTATCTCCACCTAATTGCGTCCATTGGAATTGATCCCAATTATTGTCAGGCTCGCCATAATCAAATATGCCGTCATCCGGATCTAAGGCAATTTCCCAAATATCGGAATTTTGACGCATACAAATCGTATCCAAAAGCCAGCCGTCCCATTCTCCGGTGCCCCAAACTCCGAAACTCGGTACAGGTGCTTCAGGAGCCGGACGAATCGTTAGAATAATGGAATCAAGTGCTGTTGTATCGGATTGGCTACAGTTATTTATAGCATAAATATAGATAGTCTCACCTTCAGCCTCTCGCGGAGGGGCTACCCATCGCGAACTTTCTCGCACGGTGTCAAAAGTCTTGTCCGGAGCAATCTCCCAAGGAAAATGCCAAACATACTGATCGGCATCATCAAGAGGTACTACACCATACGGCACGGTATCTCCTTCGCAAAGCTCCGATGTAAATCCGTACGGATGATCCAAGAACAGCAACGGCTTTCCGCTTATGTCCTCTGCAACTCTCATTTGAATTACCGGTGAATGGCTCGGACCACATTGGTTGAACATCGTAACTTGAATATAAAATGTATCCGGATAGTCGGTTGGCGTAAAAGCAAAGGTATCGGGGAACAAGTCCGGTTGAGTAAACTCCCAACCTCCAAAAATCACGTCATCTGCCATTGGCGGAAAGTCAGCATCATATCCCTCGAAAACTCCAATCGAATCATCAGACCAGGTCCAACGTATCGAATCCACCGAATACGGTTTGGGGATAAACAATAGAAGTTCACTATCCTTACAAGGTTTATTTCCGAATGCGGCATCCTCTCGGGCGGCATCCAAAATCAGATCCATATCAAATACAACGGTATCCCATACCACGAGTGGAATCTTAAACAAAGATGCCCCTTCTGTCAGGGTTTCCAGATCTCGGTCTTCGTCCGGACATTCGCCGCTCATGGCTTTAACGTAAACGGTGTCGACATCCAAAACTTGGTGTCCGACCTGAACAAACACCGAATCCACTCTGGTTTTGTTCGAGCCCGTATCTAAAACGATCCAATCCTCGCTTGGGAATGTCCAAACATAGTAGTTGTTCTGTGCCGTATCTTTGGGTGCCGGTTGAACGCTGAGCCAAATTTCAGTTCTTGCACAAACCGTGTCGTTTAATTGTTCCAAATCCAACGATGGTAAAAATTGCGGTGCCAAAGGTTGTGTGCTGGTAAAAATTCGGGTTGTATCCCAATGTGCGGGACGCCTTCCAAGACAGGTAACCGCCTCCCATTGGATCAATATGTCTTGAGGTCCGCCGATGGAATCCCCTACCCTAACAACAAATTCCAGCTCACCACTCGTTCTGGGAGGTAGAGGGGCAACAGGCACAAAAGGTTGCAAAACCGGAGGAGTGCCCTGATTATGAAATGCGACAACAATATGAATTGGTCCTGAAACATTTATAAAATTGTATCCTTCCGACAAATCCGTCACTGTCTCTCCATTTATCGTAACACTAAGTACGTAATAACCCGGATCCGGTTCAAAATAGAATGCGATATTGTCGCCCTCTTTCACCACAGTATCGCCGGACGGACTGATGGTTCCGTTACCGACAGCCTCTGCATTGATAGTGTGTTCAATCAACGGTGGAAACAGTTGACTCATTAATATCGTATCTTGGTTTCCTTTTCCGGAAGGTCTCCATCTGTTGTATCCTGAAACCGTATTGCCTAAAACCGTCCAGTGGGCGGTGTTTGAGGTATACGGGAATAGAACAAACAATGAATCTCTGGTACTTTCTTGGATGGAATCCAACTTAAAAACATACTCTTCACCTTGACAAATGGTATCCGGAAACGGTTCAACCCATTGGGCTTTGTAATACGGAATCGGCACCAAATACGGCGATGCAACCCGTGTACTTCCGCCACATCGGTTGAATCTGTTGACCATCAAATGTCCCGGAGTTACCGGGAATGTGTATACCAATCTTGAATGCTCTTGCCCCGGAATAACAATAGTACTTGATATTCCCGAAGTTATCGCATCATCATTATACCACCAACAAGTATTGCTCCTTTCGGTGGTCTCCGTATTGAAATAGTTTTGCACCCAAAAACGCATAGACGTATATGCACAAGGTATAGTATCCATATCCTCCCAAGGTTCTGCTTGTTCAAACGCACCATCCACATGGTACATTACATTCGGATCTGCCGAAACAGTATCCATAATATAATAGGCTATGACAACCGAATCGCCTCGTCCGCACGCATCTTGTGCCGCAAATGCCAAAAGTCCGGGACCCTCAGGGGCATTCGGGTTATGAACACGAATAGTAACCTTTGTTTGTTGCTCGAAACCCTCAGTATTGCCTACATCATCAAAACTTTCAAAATCCAAGTGAATGTTACCGCTATATTCTCCGGAAGCCGTACCATGATACTGATCACTCGGAACAGTCAATGTTAGGTCTACACCTGTCGGATTTTTTTCCAACGGATAAAAAACATTGGGATATCGCAAGATAAAATCTTGTGCATTCGAGATTGCAGATCCAAAGAATCCGGATCCAAGCGAATCGATAAGTCGATTTCGACAAAGGAAAATAGTATCTGGATTCGCCCCTTCGTGTCGCAGAACTCGTCCTAATATCGAATCAAAAATTTCCGGTGCTCGTGCCGGACGTCTGACCGTAAACGAAATAATATGATGCCATACCGAATCGGCAGGACTCATAATGAAATTATTGTTTTCATCTACTCCGGAAAGAGTTATGCTGGTAGGACGCTGTCTGCGAAAACAATGGTTTGCCGTTGTAAAACTTCGCCAAACGCGTGCACTGTCATCATTTCTGAAATCCGGACCACTTTGAAGTGTGTAATCCAAATAATTCACATTACCAACAGCTGTTCCCACCACCGCAAATGGTGCTACTCCCGGTATCGGACCGGCATGTGTAATGCCCGTCTCCCCTAATCTGGGTGATGGATATATATAGGACAAAGTGGAGACATTATACATACTGTCCAAAGCACCGAGTCTCCACCAATTATTGTCAATTATAGGACCGGACTTGGGTTCAAAACTCAACCCAAGTACAGCATCAGGACAAATCCAATCGGGTACCGACTCAGCGTCAGGACGTGGCAAACTACCAAACCCGCCATTTTCTACCGTACGAATTTCAAATTCAGTACCGTAAAACGGTTTGGTGGTATCCCAAGCTCGCCCTACGTTGCCGGTAAGGACATTGTTTTGAAACGGAACAAGTGCCGGTGGTGGCGTTTTGCAGTATTTACAAACCGGAGTTACCGAAACTCGAATGCTGTCTCTTTTTATAGGATTAGGTACAAGAATACCTAAATCATTTTCTATAGAGTCGGGCTGGGCTCTAATTCTGAACGCTGCACGATAGGTATGAATGGCGGCTGTATCAAAAAGTAGATTGTCGGCAGGATATCCGGGGGTTCCGAACCAGCCTCTGTTGGCTGTGGTCGCCGGATCAACTAATCCGTTAAATCCGGGCTCCTGTTCCATACCCGAATAGTAGGTTCGGGTCGTCCATCTTTCGTCGGTTAAATCCAAAAACCAGTTGATGTTGTAAGCACCCGTTCTGTCGTTTCGTGCATTGATCCCCACATAGACTCGTTCGAGCACAGCCGTATCGTAGTTCCAAAAATAATTAACTAAGGTATCTGCATCGCTACCGACCTGAAAAAACAAGTAACCGGTTGCGTAATTCGGATTCCCTGAAGCATCAAATCCGGATGGGAGGCGTGGAGTGACATTACCACTCGCCATGCCGATATACGGCAAATCATAATTGAAACATGCCGGAACATTATCTCCACGCATCGGTATAGGTACCCAAGTATTAACGTGTCGGGTAACCAAATCGCCGGGTGGAGCGTCCGGATCCTCATTAGGTACTTGATAGTCTGCCATTCCCCAAACCAATCGATACAGGGTATCTTGTCGAACGCCCCATTTGTTGGGATCTCCCGATTTATTGTCTAAATTAGACGTATCCAACGGCGGATCGGAAACCACGATGAGTCCCTCTTCTTCCACAAAAGGGCGAGGAAATTCTATAACATCGGGAAGTACAGATTGGTTTGCATTACAAAAAGCCCGCTGTACGGTAATTTTCACATGGTTACTTGCACTGAATGGCAAAAACTCGAATTCCCGCCCTGCGGCTCCTATTCCTATTTTTTCTCCGACACGAACATTTTCCTTATCGTAAAGACTCCAACGATAAAGCATCTCGTCAAAAAACGGTTCCAACTGCGGGGAAGTACCACTGTCAACCGCATCGAGAGTACGTTTGCGACTAATCCATGCCTTTAGCTGTGCACCCTCACAAAGGACAGTATCCATGAAAATAGTATCCATTGTAAAGGTTGGTGGTCTGAATTCAAATGTATTTTCTTCCGTAATACCACTCCATGTTGCTGCAAAACGTCCGCCAAGCCTTACGTTGTTGTTGGCAGGGTCATTAGGAGTACCATTGAACTTAAACGTAACAACATCATACCATGTCGTATACTCTCCCTCATCCGGATCCCATGCAGTTATAGACTTGGCTGCAGGAATTCCGCCCGAAAAAATCCATCGGACTGATCCACTACCGGGTAAGCCACCGGGAACAGCAGTCCACAAAGACTCAGTTACCCAGCTGACATTGGAAGGCATACCGGAAGGACGTGGAACAGCCAAATTGAGTGTAAATTCATACGGTGTGTTCAAACAAAAAAAGTTGTTTCGCAAATCGTTCAAACCGTACAGAGTGCCAAAATTGCCGATTGTATCAGATAACACAATCCCTCGCAAGTACAGTCCCTGTGCTTTCACCGTAGAAAAACTGCCCATAACGAACGCCGACATTAGAACAAAAACAGCAGTCCGCAGTATCCTTCGACTAAACAAGGACGTGAAAAAACGATGTGGTATAGATAATAATTTCATAGGTGTTCACTAAGGGCAAGTATATCAACCTGCAAAGATACGATTATTTTAGCAATAAAACAAGAATTTTGACATTTTTTTACATTAATTATGCAATTTTACGATTTCTCACCAAAAAAGTTACATTTTTTCAAAAAAAAATATATTTCGAAAAATCCGATAAATTTCTCGTAATTTGGAAAATCCAATAATTTTTCGTATCTTTGCAAAAAAATTATGCCTCAAAAAATGGACAAGCCAAAAATCTTATACGTCAGTCAGGAAATGGTTCCTTACACGAAGGAATCTCCAATGGCTCATTCAGCCCGACATCTACCTCAATTTCTACAAGAACAACAAAGTGATATTCGGGTGTTTATGCCGAAATACGGCATCATCAACGAACGGCGAAATCAACTGCATGAAGTCATCCGACTTTCCGGAATGAACATTGTCATCAACGATGTAGACCATCCGTTGATTATGAAAGTGGCATCTATTCCGGCTGCAAAAATGCAAATCTATTTCGTGGATAACGAGGATTTTTTCAGTAAAAAAGGACATTTGGATAAAACCGGAAAACCCTACGAGGACACGGATACCAAATTGATTTTTTTTGCAAGAGGTGTGGTCGAAACAACCATCAAATTGAATTGGACTCCCGATGTGATTCATCTCAAAGGGTGGTTTGCAAGCCTACTGCCACTTTACATTCGGAGGTTTTACAAAAACAATCCGATGTATAAAGATGTAAAAATTATACTTTCTCTTTACAAGGAAACGTTTAGAGGAAAAATCAATAAAAGGCTTATCAACAAACTTAAATTCGATAAAATTCCGGTCAAAGATTTGAATCGTTACAGTGAAACCACTTTTATGGATTTGATGAAAGCCGCTATTGATTTGGCAGACGGCGTTATCATTGCCGAAGAGGGCGTTGATGCCGAACTCATCGCTCACGCCAAAAAAACCCGTACGCCTGTGATGCCGTACAAAGGCGAAGAAACTTTTTTCGCCGACAGTAAAAACTTTTATACTAAAATCCTTTCAAGATAATGCGATATTTTGTTTTAGCGTTGGCGTTGGCTTTAACGCTATCCTCTTGTAAAAAAGATTTAACTTCCGAAATTGGCGGCGACCTTCAGCCGAGCAATGAATATATTTTAGCAGCATTCAACGGTACACATGACTCTCTGAATTTGATTGCTTACACCATCGAAGATGTGCCTTCTGTTACAAGTCATCAGTCAACTTACGCTCTGGGAAGCTACAGAGACGCCACATTCGGAACCATAACCACCAATATCATTTCACAAATTTTTCCGCTGAGCACCTACGATTCCATCGGAACTATTCTTGAGGTGGATTCGGTCGTTTTAATGTTGATTTACAGCAATGCACACCCGTTCAAAGATGGGCAACCCATGGATCCGTTTGTTATTAATATCGGCGAATTGGAAGAGGTTGTTGAAGTTACCGATACATCGCATCTTATACCATATTACAGCAATGATAATCGTATCGGAAATGGTGCTGTGATTTTGGCAAATCATAGAATTGAACCGGATATCCGCGATTCTATTTTGAATCCGAACGATGTTACCGGTGAAACTAAAATACATGTTCCGCTTTTGCGAATTCCGATTTATGCCGACGATAAAAAAAATAATGATGGAAAAACATTCGGGCATTCTCTTTTAGATGCCTATAAAACAACGTTTGGAGATGCGTCAATGACGAACAAATTTTTGGAAAAAATTAAAGGGTTGTATATCGAAACCTTACCGGAAGAAACTCCGGGCAGCGGCAATATCATCAACTTTGATTTTAGCGGAAGTGTTTATTCTCCGGGGATTATCGTGTATTACCAAACCACCGGAAAAACAGCCGACGGCGAGGCAGATTCCATCGTGTCGCGTACTAAAGAATTCGGATTTGGCGAAACCGATGCTCGATTTCCTTTGATGATTTACAACTATATCAACATCGACCGTTCGTCGCAAGCACCTGAATTAACCAATCAACTCAACAAATCGGATACGACTTTGGGTCAAAATATGGTTTATCTCCAATCGTTTTTCGGTTCGCTTGTTCGTGTGGAAATGCCCAATATTCGCGGGTTTGCCAATGATACAAACATTGTAAAAAGTGATCAAACATTAGTCATCAATCAAGCGACTTTAATTTTGAATACTGCACCAAACGGGGCAAACGAGCGTTTTACACCAACGCCATCGTTAGGGATTACTTACCAAAAAACAACCGACAGTATGTTCAATTTGCGTGATCATTCCGTTGCTATTGGTGGAGGTTACAATTCAGACAAAGGCGAGTATCGCATTATTCTCACGCGACACATTCAAAATATCTTGGCAAATTCAGATGAGGAATTGCTGAAAAATAAACAAATTCCCAACATTCCGTTGACGATATTTCCCAACTCTCGAGCTTCGATTCCGGATATCACATCAATTATCGGACCGTCTGAAATCAACGGCGATAAACGAATGCGTTTGGAAATTATTTATTCGATTGTGCCGAAATAATTAGTTGTAAATTTTTGCCGTCACTTCTCCCGTTGCCACCAGCAAACCATTCATGGCAAGGGCTTCCATTTCGCCTTCGCCCGGGTGAATATAAACGTTTCCGAGATGTTTGATTCGTTCAGAAACCGCTTCAACAAACGGTTTTCCGTAAGCAATGCCACCGGTCAAAATGATCGCATCGACTTCGCCTTTCAAAACGGTTGACATCGCACCTATTTCTTTGGCGACTTGATACGCCATGGCATCTTGAATCAGTTCGGCTTTTTTATCGCCACCGGCGGCAATTTTTTCAACTTCGTAAGCATCGTTAGTTTCCAAATAGGCAACATATCCGCCTTTTCCACAAATCATTTTTTGGATTTCGTCATGCGTATACGTTTCGCTGAAACACGCTCTTGCCAATGCTCCCACCGGCAGGCCGCCCGTGCGTTCCGGAGAAAACGGACCATCGCCGTCGAGGGCATTGTTCACATCAATCACCCGACCTTTTTGATGAGCACCCACACTGATTCCGCCACCCAAATGTGCGACAATTAAATTCAATTCCTCGTAGTTTTTTCCGATGCTGTTGGCATACTTTCTCGACACGGCTTTTTGATTCAACGCATGAAAAATCGATACCCGTTCAAACGCCGGATGTCCCGAAAAACGGGCGATTGGCTCCAATTCATCTACCACCACCGGATCTGCAATATAGGCTTTTCCGCCATCGATAGTCTTGGCAATATCGTCGGCAATCAAACCACCCAAATTACTCGCATGCAAACCCAAAACACCCACACGTAAATCGGCTTTCATAGTTTCATTAACCTCGTAAACACCCGATGAAATCGGCTTTACAAGACCTCCACGTCCGACAATAATTTTAATCGTGTTGATGTCGATTTCGGCATTCTCGAGTTCTTTCAAAATAATGTTTTTACGAAATTCATACTGGTCTGTAATGCTCGCAAACGGAGCCAATTCCTCAGCAGAATGTTTGATATTTTTCAGAAATATCTGTTTGGAATCCTCGAATACCGCTATTTTCGTCGACGTTGATCCGGGATTAATCGCTAAAATATGAATATGATTCATGATGTTTTTTATTGCAAAGATAATAAAAAAAAATGAAATGCGGAGCATTTCGTTTTTTTTTTATTTACAATTTACGGATTTTTCTCGCCGTCATGTCGAGCGGAGCCACGCCGTGGCGAAGTCGAGACATCTCCCTGTTCGGCGGCGATTCATAGACTTAAGCAAACTCATATTCAACCTTTGCGGGATTAGTGGCTTGTTGCGATGCATTTAGAACTTCGACACCTACAATTTTTCCGTTTTCAGCATAATCAAGAATGATGCCTTTTTTTTCCTCATCGCTTTCAAATATCTTTTCATCGTTAAACGAGAGATAAAGAATGTCAACATTTTTGTCGTATTTAACTTTCATAATATTTTTTTATTTTAGTTGTTCTATATAGAGTTACAATCACATTCGGCAACGATTTTGTGTTTACAAACACACGATACAGAAACACGCAGTTGTTTTCTCTAATCATGGATTGGTAGATTTTTATGTCTTCATCGTTTTCGTCATCACACACTTGTTCAGGGTTCAAAACCACTGTTTCGACAATGTTTTTGTCTAACGAGCGTCTGACAAGTTGCTCCTGTGCATGATTTGAGAAAATGAAATTCATTACATATAATAATTTGCAAAGATACAATTTTTTTTTGGATATGACCAAATTTTTTGATTTTTTTATGTAAACAACACTATTTATATCTATAAACTAACGGACTCCTTTACCAGGATGGGCGTTTATGCCATAAGCTATGCCGGTTCCCCGCAATCCTAAACTCAATCTATTAAAGAACCAGTTTACCAGCATATTATCGCTATCAACTGCTGGACTATTAAGATTGGCATTTTCCTGTGCGGTCACAAGTGCACGAACATCATCACTATTAACAGTTATGGTAATATTATTTTGTATTGCAAATAAATCACTTGCAACTTGACCGTATGTTCCCGCTGTTGTTAATCTGAAATATGTTCCACGTGGGACACCGGCCTGTGCTTCGTGCATAAATTGTGGATCTTGTATCGGTATCAATCTGACTTCGTCGCTTGCATCGCCGGTGATTTGTGGCACAAAACTTGGATTTGACGCACGTGCCGTTGCATTCGACGCGCGAATAATTTGCCAGGATTGATCCGTTCCGGTGGAATCACCAACTGTTGTCAATTGTGCATTATGTATAATTGGATTTGTTGTAAATCGCAAAACATATTCGCCCGCGACTTTGTTTGTCGCAGGTGTTTGCATCATCGCCATGTGTTCGTTTGTTACATTGCCTAATGTTGAACCCGCTTCCATAACAACCACCACGGTATGACCCCAATTTTTTGTATTCAATAATGCCGTTGAATTTGTCGGGCCGCTGGTATAATTCATACGGATTGTATCTGCGGATTCAATACCATTCAACGCGGCACCATCCACGCCAAAATTAATACTGCCCACATGACCCTGTTGCGGCTCATCGCCTTTCACGGTATCAACCGCATGACCCATGCCGTCGGCAACAAACAAAGGATAATCCGCCGGCGTAACCTGAAATGTGGTC
>WRKV01000058.1 GCA_009777915.1 Bacteroidales bacterium
TCTTTAACGATTCGCGAACGCCGTGTTCTTCCGCTTCCGTGAGGGGGAGTAGGGCTTTCAGTTGGTCGAGGGTTTCGATGCGGTTTTTTACTTGCCATTTCCAGTCGTTCCATTGTTCGTCGGTGACGTTGGGGAACATTTTTTTTCTGTTGTTGTGTGTATTCATGGTGTTTATATTTTAGTCATTCATAGGGGCGAACCCGTGTGTTGGCCTATTGGTTAAAGGGTTGATAATAGTGTTGGAACGTATTGCATACGCCTGTTATATGCTATATTTTATCTTTT
The DNA here is from genome assembly GCA_009777915.1 of Bacteroidales bacterium. Taxonomy (GTDB): domain Bacteria; phylum Bacteroidota; class Bacteroidia; order Bacteroidales; family P3; genus WRKV01. The sequence continues at coordinate 286 of WRKV01000058.1, forward strand.
TGTGTTTATCTCCCTGTTTGATTGTAAATATAATTGCCGGCATCATAAGCGTATTGGTGTTCTATCGGAACGAGTTGTCTTCCTAAACTATCCACAAGCCCCCACTTACCATTTCTTTTGACGCAAACGTTTCCTTCTGACCAAATCTCTACATCGTCGTATTCAAAAGGAATATGATTTATACCGTCTTTGTTGATAATACTCCAAAACTTTCCTTTTCGAACAGCTATAAAATTATGTTCGTCAAAATAACGCCAATCTCCTAAACCGCTAGAATAAAATTTTATTTCATCATATTCAAAATTAACAACTATGTTATTATCTTTATCTATAACTCCCCATTTACCATTCTTTTTCACTGCACAATATTTGTCCCGCGAAAAAAACCAGAATCTTGCACCTATCTCAACTTCTTCTGAAACAAGAATATCATCATACATCATTGGAACAACAATTTCGCCTCTCTCATTGAGAAACCCCCATAAACCATCCTTTTTCACCGGGCATAAATCCCTCTCAAACCACTTAATATCATCGTAAATTATAGGAATAACCGCTTCTCCTTTTTTATTGATATAACCCCATTTTTCACCTTGTTGTGCAGTAGCCAGTTCAAAATCGCGATGCCAATTGAAAATATAGTCGTAAATAAATGGGATCTTCTCATTTCCTTTGCTATCAATAGCTCCCCATCTACCATTTTTTTTCACAACTGCCATTCCTCCGCTAAATGTAGAAATAAATTCATCAGGACAATCTGCATCTGTACTGCCAACCGCTTCATAGGCGAAAGATGTAACAGATTCACCTTTTTTGTTTAGAAATCCATACAATCCATTTTTTTTCACTGCCACTAAATCGTGGTAGAACACCATTACACGCGGTATAAAAACTTCGTCATAAATACAATCCACAAACAACTCGCCTTTTGTGTTGATGAGTCCCCATTTACCATTCTTTTTTACGACTGCTGTTTTTCCTTCGTAATCCCAAAAATCAATGAGTGGACTTCCGTCAAATCTAAATTGTTCGGAGTATTCAAAGTCATATATTTCGTCATAAATACACGGAATCGCAGTTTTTCCATCTATGGTAACAAGCCCCCATTTTCCATCCTGCTTCACTTTGGCATAGCGTTTTTCATCGTAACTCATGGTAAAATATGCATGAATCCATTTGCCATCAAGAACTCTTGACATTTTGACATTGACTACACTATCAAAAGTGCAAGGAAATAACACCTCTCCTTTCGCACATATAAAACCTATTTTTCTATTTGTTCTAACTAATTTTAGTGGCTGATAATTGCCATAGGCATCCCTGTATCCATCGTTAGTCTCTTCGATAACGTCGTAAGTCGTTGTTTGGTCGCCCAATTCTGCCACTTGGGATTGGGGAGAATTATTGCACGCTATGCCGATTAGCATTACAAGCATGGTTAATCCGAATATTTTTGTAAGTTTCATTCTTTTGTTTTTACTTATTTTTTACTGTTTTTGGCGAAAGTTACCGCACTCCCATGTAGAGGCAAAAAGCAACAAACCCAATCATAGCCAAAAGGCTAATTGTTACTATTGCTCCTATGATATCACTCCATCTGTTTTCTCTGTGGAATTTTCGTCTGGTTTCGCTTGGGATTTTTGCCAACTCGCCAAGAGATGTGTTTTTCTTGTCGAACGATGTTCTTGAACGACCGTAGTAAGTATCACGCTTCGATAGTCTCTTATTGCTTTTAAGACGATTGTTCATGTCCGAAATAAATCCGCTGCCGCCCATAGATATGATTTTCTTGCAAAGATACGAATTATTTTTTGAAACAGGTGGTAAAAAATTTGGTTATTTCAAAAATTATTTGTAACTTTGCGGCACGAATAGGATAAACGACTAATAACTATTTCCTGGACGAGGAGGGTTGTTGGTCATTTTTTTTATTGCGGTGATATTTTGTCTACACCTCAAAACTCTCCGTCCTCAAATCACAATAATACCTCCCCGAAACTGCCGTGAATTTCAAAACACAATAGTCCGGATCGGTTACGCCTTGCGGATAAAACATCTTGTCGCCAGCTTGCCACAGCGCCTTTTTGATTTCGGCATCTTCGAGCACTTCCATCGTGCCCTTCAGCATTACACCCTGATATTTTACCAACCCTTTGCGATAAAAATAGAGGCTGGCTTTCGGGTTTTCGCGATACTGTTTTACTCGTATCGATGAGGTGTTTGTACTGAAATAAAACGTCTTCAACCCCTCGATTTTTCTTGGTTGCAACATTGCTTTGACGTTGGGGAAACCCTCTTCATCCACGGAAGTGATGAAGGCTACTTTTCGCGTGGCGATGAAGTGTTTTATTTCTTCGAGGTTTATCAAGGGTTTCATTTGTTGTTTTGAATAAAGAGGAGAAAATCTTGCGCTTGTTTTTCTAAGAATGGGGCGCTGACTGTTAGGGCAAGGCGTCCGTTCTCGTCCGTTTGCTGTGTGGCGTTCGGTATGATCAGGCGTGGTTGGTTCATGACTTTCATATTAAGAAAACTGATTAGTGTGACGAGGTGATCCTGCGCTATGACTGTGCCGGTCATGCCCGGCGTAATGCCGCTGACAGCCGCCGGTTTGCCTCTAAGCACTTGCGGTTCGCTGTCGCTTATCGGTCGCGACAACCAATCGATGAGATTTTTGAGAACACCCGGAAAAAAATGATTGTACTCCGGCGAAAAAAACCAAACCCCATCGGAGGATTGAACAACCTCGCGAACCCGCTTGACGGCATCCGGAGCCGGATACTCCACATCCTGATTAAAGAACGGAACATCGCTGTAATCCAATATCTCGAATTCTACCGAACTGCCGAGTGCTTTTTCGGCTTTCATCGCCAATTGGCGGTTGTAGGAGTTCTGCCTCAGCGAACCTACTATGGCTGTGATTTTGATTTTTTTCATTGTTTTTGTATTTTATGCGATTGTTTTTCTATAATCCCCATCCCTCTTCTTCTCAAAACCGTTGCTCAGCAACGCCTTTATTGAGATGGTATTTTCTTCGGCAGGGTCTGATGCGATTTGCTTTCCGCCGATGGCGATAATCTTTTCTTCCAGCATTCGGATGATTGTTTTGCCAATGCCCTTGTTCAGATATTCCTCCTCACCTATCAGATAACCAATCTCATACGTGTGGTTTTTTTCTGCAACATCTCCATACAAATCTTTCAAGGAAGACCCTTCGTGTGGCTCTTCCTCCAAATCTTTCAAGAAGAAACAATCCGCATAGAGACCATATCCTATCGCCCTGTCATCGCAGTAAACCATAAAATGTTTGAGGAAATGGTATGTCCCATTTCGTTCGCTGATTTCGTGTAGCCAATCCTCTTTTTCGCCGAGCCATTTTTTGATATAGTCCTTGTCTAACCATTTATCGAATATCGGGATATCCGCGTCTGTTAAGGGTTTTAGGGATATTTGCTTTGCTATGATGGGTGGGTGTAAATCCATTTTTTGTAATACCATTTCGCCGAACCGTCAATTATTTTTATTCATTCGCTTGTAAAAGTGCCTGAAGTTCCAACTCTGCAGAAATACGGAAATTTGTTTCTTTTATTTTTTGCAAAACTGGCTTTACTCTACTGATGATACCTTTCTGTTTTGCAGCAACGATAACGCCGATAGTACCAGTGACATCCAATCTCAAATTGTGAGCCAATTTTCGTGCCTTGTTGTCGTCTATAATTAGAAAAGAATTTTCGCTTTCCAACGCCAATGCAATAGCACTTGCTTCGCCTTTATCAACTTGCATTTCGAGTAATTCTTGTTTGGCTTTGTCGGAAACAGCAATAATTTCTACCCACTCAGGAAGACTTTCGCCGAACTCTTCGGCAACTTCCGGAGTTGTAACTATCTGTTTATAGAGCAACCGCAGAAGATCCAATTCCCCTATGTTGGATAATGTGATGAAACAACTTGTATCTGAAATAATCAGTTTAGACTGCATAGCGACCGGCATTGGCAACGTCTTGAGATAACTCGGTTGCAGGATAATTGAAAAGAGAAACGCCATACGCTCCTAATAACTCTGCGAACGTGCGTTTTGATAAATTGGCGACATCGGCTGCTTGTCCAAGTGATAGTTTGCCCTGCTCGTACAAACGGCTTGCGAGTATCACGGATAATTGCAAATTATCAAGCTCCGACATTTCAGGTATTTTTATACTTATTGTTCTCATAACGAAAATGTTTTTAAATATTGTGCAAAGATACGAATTTTATTTTGTTTGAGCAATTTTTGTTTCAGTTTTTATTCAGTTTCAAGCCTATTCCGAGTGTGTCCGCAAGTTCCGTTACGAGTTTTCGTGCTAATTTGCACCTTTTTTTCAAATCAACTTCGGCTACTGTTTTCTGCAGTTCATCGTATATTTCCTGCAATTTGTCAATCGGCAGTAAAGCACAAGTTTGACAGAAAAAACTTTTCGCTCGACCGTCATCGAAATTTGTCAACAGGGCATTCAAAATGTCCATTCGCACGTTCTGTTTGTCAACAAATTGCTCTATTCCTATGCTTTTGATTTCCTCGAACTATCAGCAGAGACAAGCACCATGGCGCCACCACGAAGTAGCACCGCAGGTAAACCGCTAGTTCGGCGTTCGGCGTATGTATTAGAAACCTTGTCCGCAACAAGAGGTTATTGCACAAGCACTAAACTATTGCCGATAAATTGATAGTCTCTTTCTTCTTCGTCTTGAAGAGAGAACTCAGCGGAAAAAAAATCAACTAAAGAAGCATTTACAACACGCACTTGCAACCTGCTACTGGTTTTTACACTAAGGAATGTTGCCGTCTGATTTTCTTTAATGAGTATTTTATCTGTAAGTTCTGTCCACGTTACGGAGGTAGCGAATTCTTTTTCCCAGAGGGACACTTGAATTCCGTATTGTTTGTCTTGATTGTTGGTAGATTTGTTAATTACAGTTATCGTTCCTGCAGGGGTTTTCCCACAAGACGTTGTGAACATGGCACTTGCTGCAACTGCCACGATTGCTACAATACTTAGAATTTTTTTCATTGTTAATTATTTAGAAGTCCGACAAATACAATGGTGGAGTGACGTTTATTACGCTCTGAGAGTTGCGAAATTGATTTATAAAAGCAACCTGACGAAACATTGCTGTCACGGCTCCTCCACGTAGAGTAGGAAGAGCTTTTTCCGCTACACGTAAATGCAGGAGGGTATTTTCCAAATCATTTGCCAATAGATAAGCAATGCCTGCATTTGACGCACAAAGCTGAATCATTTCGCGTGAAGATGCAGAAGTGTATTGAGATGCAAAAAAATCTCCGGACTCTTTTAGTTTTTGAGACAACTCTTGATTAAGATGTTCTTTATTAAACATAATTTCCATCTCTGATTTGAGTTTTTCTATAGCGTTATGCAATTCCGGAAAACTTGCAACATCTCTTCTATTTAGCCCCATAACAGTTGGCCTGCCATCTATACGAGGATAGCCATAACCTGCGGAAATCACATCGCAAGCCAAATTAGATATATTTCTCAGAGTATTGTATTCCATTCGAGCAAGAATTTTTGCTTCGTTGAAGTTAATCCATCTTAAAATATCTTCGTTTTTTTGACGAAAACCGACAGGTGCGGTTGATTGTGCCGGAGCTCCGGGTGCTGTTGCCGTTGGATTGCCTGGTTTCACATCATCTAAAAAATCCGGCAAAACTGTAATTTTATATTCCATATTTTCAACAGAAAGAACATAAGTTCTCAATAACTCGCCATCTTTGTTGCGAAGTTCCATTTTTACAGGAAACGTAAACGTGTATTCGACAGCTTTCAAACCGTTATGAGGAACTATTTCCGGTGCAGATAAATTTTCTAAACCGTCTGTTACGACTGTGAATTGATAATCTGCCGGATTTCTTTGGTCTTGTTTTGCTTGCATCCAAGCAGCAGACGTTCGGGTCGAATTGTGAATGCCTCCGGGTTGTTGTGCCCTAGTGCCATTTGGATGAAATTTAGAGTAGAAATGAAGTTTGTCCGGTAAGGTGTAACTGTAAGTTTGTCCGGCAACTAAAGGAAAAGCTCCTGCTAAATCCCTAGAGTTACCAACAGTAACAAATTCGTTTCTTGTGATTTGTGCTTGCAATAAAGTTGCAAACACTAATGCAATTGAGAGGGAGAGTGTCTTTTTCATGATGATAGATTTTAGTGTTTAGTTTGTATTTTGTTTGAGCAATTTTCTTGTATCTACAAAGGATTTATTCCTTGATAAAGGTTACGTAATTTTTGCAAAGTTACGAATTTTATTTTGTTTGAGCAATTTTTTTTGTGATTTCAAATTTTTTTTGTATCTTTGCACCGTCATTTTGCCTAATCGAACTCGAACGACAAATTCAAAAAAAGGTTTTAAGGCTTTTGATAAATTACCAATTGGTAAAGTGGTGTACCGTAGCGTACATTCACTTTGTTTGGTAATTGGTTTTTGTCGACCAGAGTTCGTGCAGAGTAAGGTGTACGCTTTTTTTATGACAAAAATCGGCTTAAAGGACAAAAATCAACAAGAATACTCACAAATAAAAACCAAAAAAACTATGAAAAAAACAATCTCAAGACTGTCCAAACTAATTCTATTTTCGACAGCACTATGCATGGCATCATTTGTAGCAAAGGCAAGTGAACAGACGTACACCGTAACATTCTTTGCATTGGGTGCCGATGGCAACGAAGGTACCGAATTTGGCACCCTCGCCGCAAGGCTCGACGATTGGGAAGGTGAACTTATTAACAGTGGTGATCAAGTGGAAGAGGGTCGTACTGTTCGATTTGAGGCAGACCCAAAGCCGGGCTATCGCGTGCAGGGATGGTATCGCAACGGCGAAGTGATATCCAATATCATCATCAATTGGCTTTACACGCTTACGAGCCTGACGGAAGATATTGAAATTACGGTAAAATTTGAGGAATGGACCCATCAGGTTACATTCGGCGTGGAGAGCGGAAAAGGCAAACTCATTGCAAAAGTTGATGATCAGGAAATCCAATCCGGCAATAGAGTAATGAATAGCAAAGACATTGTGTTTACTGCCATACCGGATCACGGCTACCAAGTGGTAAGATGGTTTGATGGGATGTTTCCAACGAACACCTCCGACACAATTTACACGAAAAACAACATTTACTCGAACGTCTCGGTTAGAGTAGAATTTGAGAAAATCCCCGGTTTTCTATTTAACTACGACGTAACATTCGGCGTAATCGGCAACAACGGAATCCTCACAGCAACCTTAGATGACGAGCCTATCACATCCGGTAAAGAAGTTGAAGAAGGTAAAGAAGTTGTTTTTACAGCAACACCTAATGCCGGCTACCAAGTAAAAGGTTGGGTACTCAATGGTAAGCCATTAACTGTAGAAGAACTATATTACTATCAGATACAACTTAACGGAGACACGTGGATACTCACGATGGAAGTGGAAGATGACCTCGATCTTAAAGTAGAATTTGAACACAAAGGCGAAGTTCTCGCAAAACTCATCGCTGCTTATGACGATGGCAAAACCTTAGAGGCTACGTTTGATTTGGCGACTTCCACAGTAACAGTTACCAGCGGAGAGCCGGTTACCAACGCAACTTCTCTCACGCAATATGGTCTTCAAATTCCCGAAAGCATTATTGTGCGATGGGCAGCAAGTTTCAGCACCGATGCCAACCTTGGTGCCAACCCATTGGTATCAATAAGCGGCGATGGCACGTTTGAAGTCGTAGAGGGTGGTCTGATCAGATCCACAAACGGAGGTGCTGCCCTGCAATCTTTTGCAGGAGCCGGTAACATCGCCATAATCATCAACGGTGGCACGGTGCAAGCCGGTGACGACAACGCAGCAATACAACTCTTTGGCAGTGGTAATGCTTCTGTTACGGTTAAAGCCGGAAAAGTGCTTGCCAAAGAAAGCGAGGCAATCTTTGTTTCCGATGGTGTGTCGGTTGCGGTCAGCGGTGGACTTGTCTTTGCTTATGGCGAAGACATCGGTGATGTGATTGGCATTGGCTTTGCAGGAGGTACGATCGCTACTGAGGATATTACCGGCGATGGCGTAATTATCGCATGGGACTACACCGAGGATGCTACCTATGATCGCGACTCTACAACCGATATTACATCCCTTCCCGAAGGTTGTGCTGTGTGGGGTGTTGATGGCGACGACCATGGTATTCGCTACAAAAACAACGTGAATGAAGGTTTTATTGTATTGCCCGTTACGGTGGAAGGTAGTTCTGCGAATATTCGTCCGAACATAGGCACGCAAACAGGATTTCTACAGGTATTCCCAAATCCGGTGAATTACGAATTATCAATCGAAGTCCCGAACGAAGTGAAGGATCTGCACACTATTGTGGAATTGTTTGATATAAACGGCAAACGCGTCTATCACGGTAACCGGATATCGGTAACCGGTGACCGGTCACCCTATATCATCAATATTTCACATTTGCCGGAGGGCACGTATATCGTGAGGATTGGTAGCCATTCGGCGAAAGTGGTGAAACAATAAAGGATGTACGATTTACGAATGTACAATTTACGCTTCGCCAAATAGTAAATGGTAAATTTGTAAATAGTAAATTAAAAAAAAAACAAAATGCTCTGCATTTTGTTTTTTTTTCGTATCTTTGCACCATGAAGATACAAAACTCACCCATCTTACCACCCTTTCCATAATAAACATATAATCAGATATATGTTTTCAACATGCGTTTTTAACATCCCGCAATCTCCCTCAATTTTACCATTATTTATCACATATTTGCACAACATTTGCACAACCAAAAACCCAATAAAATCACCATGAAACAGAAATTTCACCGCACAAAATGCAACGTCAAACTACAAAAATCAATACATCACAAGGACGAGTATTATTTATTCATTGAGGCGTACCCGGTTTTTGTTGAAAACACCTCTGTTCCACAGCGAAAAAAGATTTCGCTAAATCGCACCATCACTACGCCGATATGGGACAAAGACCGTCCAACACGAGGCAGAAAACACCTTCCAAAACGAAACGTCGAGGGAGTAATCCAATGTCGGAGTGATGCCGACAAAGAGGCTTGTAAATTGGCTCACAAATACTGTCAAATGAAACAAACCGATTACGACAATCAAGCCATGTTCCCCGAACAGTACAGGCAAAAGAAAGAGGCAGACCGGAAAGCCGACATGAATTTCATCGACTATCTGCGAAAACTCATCAAACGCAGAAGTGCCACCGTTGGCTTAAGTTGTACAAGCCAATGGGAAATCATGCTACAAAAAATCGAAGATTTTGCAGACGGTCAAACCGTCCGTTTCGGCGACCTCACGCCACAATGGTTAGACGATTTCCGAAATTACCTAATCACAAAGAAAAACGAAAACGGAAAAGCCCTCTCCCCCAACAGCCAAAAACTGTATTTGTCAAAACTCAAATCAGCGTTGATTTGTGCCTACAAAGAAGAAATCACACCGACCGACCTCAGCTTAAAAATGCAATCCATCAAAGGCGAAAAATCCAAACGTGTTTCACTCACACAAGCCGAATTGCAAGCACTTGCAAACACGCCCTGCAAAAGCGATGAAACCAAACGAGCCTCGCTATTTTCCGCACTCACAGGCTTGCGACATTCCGACATCAAAAAACTCACATGGGGCGAAATCTCCATCAACGATAACGGAAAACCACGCCTCGAATTTCGACAAAAGAAAACAAACGACCTCGTGTCTAATGAAATCTCCAAACAAGCATTAAATCTTTGCGGAAAAAGACAAGAGCCGGACAGTTTGATTTTCCCAAATTTGCTACGTACCGAACACATCAACGAGCAAATTCGCCCCTGGATAAAAGCCGCCGGAATTACCAAACACATCTCGTTTCACTGTTTCCGTCACACCTTTGCAACCCTGCAAATATCGGGCGGTACAGACATTTACGTAGTCAGTAAATTGTTGGGGCATACCAACGTAACCACCACACAATTATATGCCGATGTAGTCGATGAAAAGAAAGGAAAAGCAGCCAATACAATCAAATTAAAAATCAAGTAAGATAATACCACCTCCATTCTCAAAAAACTAAACCCCTCTATTTCAATAAAGATGGGAAAGCCATATTAAATTTCCAAGTACTTGTACAAGTACTTGAAAGCACCCTTTTGTTTTACCTTTGCACCACGATTTTTACCAAAGTCGTGGTTTTTATTTTTCAACACAAAACAAAAATACTATGGAAAACATCACATTCGACACGCTGCCCCACGCAGTACAAACAATTTTAGAACAGGTGCAAGTTCTAACTCAAAAAATCGACAACCTTCCGGCAACAGCACAAGAGCCGGACGAAAACCGCTATGTCAACATCGACGAAATTCGCCAAACAATTTTTCCACTTTGGAAAAAACAAACCATCTACAACAAGGTATGTTTGGGCGAATTGCCACACAGCCGAATCGGATCACGCTTATTGTTCCATCTCAAAGAATGTCGTGAGTGGCGTGACCAACAGTTACAGCAAGGCAAAATCAAATCACAAACCCAAATCGACAAAGAGGCAGAACACCTCTACAACCAACACGAAAAAGGAGGTCGCAGATGAAAATACCCGACACCCCCATCGAAGACTGGCTCGACAACCAAGAAGTAATGCAACTCCTACACATCAGCCCACGAACGCTACAAACCTTGCGCACCAACGGCACCCTGCCATATTCACGCATACGAGGTAAAATCTACTACCGAAAACAAGACATCAAAAAAATCCTTTCAGATAACTACACCATGTATAAAATCAGCAATTATGGAAACAAAAACAAATGAATTCGGATTTGTAACATTCGATAACGCCCCAATTTCCCCATTAGTAGTAATAGAAACATCACTCCCAATGTTCTCATTCTTCCGCGCACCCATCACAAACACCCAACCCCACAGCCGGGCAACACTCCGACAAATCTACAACGCCATCAAAGGCGACTACTACAAAGAACAAACCGACAAACTACGCACCATCACCGACCCACAACACGCAAGAAAATTCAAGGCTCAAAACTTCGACTATTGCACATTTTCCGGCATATTCACAACCCGAAGTGATAAAGCAATGTTAAGACATTCAAAATTGATATGCTTTGATTTCGACAACATCGAAAACCTCAACGCCCTGCGTTTTCAACTGCAAACAGACGAATATCTGAACACACAACTCCTTTTCACAAGTCCTTCCGGCAACGGCTTAAAATGGATCATCAGCATTGATGCCAACGCCCACACCCACGCCGACTATTTCAACGCCATCGCCGATTACCTAAAACGAACCTACAACGTTGAGATCGACAAATCCGGCAAAGACCTATCCCGCGCCTGTTTCCTACCACACGACCCACATTGCTACATCAACACCTACCAACTAATGAATACCATAAAATGAACGATATTGAAACCATCGTCGCAAGAGTAGAAAAAGCAAAAAAAGACATCGCCCACGGCTACGCCGATTGGCGTGACTTAGGCTTCGCCCTCGCCGACACACTCGGCGAACAAGGCAGAACATACTACCACCGCCTAAGCCAATTCCACCCAAACTACACCCAAAAAGAAACCAACCAACAATACACAAAATGCCTAAAATCCAAAGGCAACGGCATAACCATAAAAACCCTCTACCACTTGGCAAAATCCGCAAATATCGACATCACAACAAAAGTCCCACCCGTCCCAAAAGTCCCAACTTCCTCTAATCCCCAAAATGGGGAAACTGGGGAAAGTGAGGAAATAGAGGATTCAGAAGAAATCAAACCACTACCCACAATCCCAAACACCATCTACCAAAACCTACCAACATTCCTACAACAAGCCACAGCAAAAGCAACCACCGCAGAGGACAGAGATTTACTTTTGCTCGGCTCAATAGTCGCAATCTCCCCATGCCTACCCAACATTTTCGGCATCTACGCCGAACGCAACGTGTACCCAAATTTATTCCTATTCGTTACCGCCCAAGCATCAGCAGGCAAAGGACGACTAACCCTATGCCGAAAGTTAGTTGAGCCAATCCACAAAGCCCTACGAGAACAAAGCAAAGCCGAAAAAGCCGAGTATCAACAACAACTAACCGAATACAACGCCACCACCAAAAACACCGTAGGGGCGGACCCACGTGTCCGCCCCCAAGAGCCCCCCATGCGAATGCTAATAATCCCCGCCAACAACAGCGCAACCGGACTATTCCAAATCCTCAACGACAACAAAGGCATAGGCTTAATTTTTGAAACCGAAGGCGACACATTAGCCCAAACATTCAAGAGCGAACACGGCAACTATTCAGACGGTTTCCGAAAAGCATTCCACCACGAAACCATATCCTACAACCGCCGAAAAGACAGAGAGTACGTAGAATTAGAAACCCCCCGCCTGTCCGCTCTACTATCTGGCACACCCAAGCAAGTAGCAACCCTAATACCCAACGCCGAAAACGGCTTGTTTAGCCGTTTCATGTTCTACTACATGAACATTCTACCCATTTGGAAAAACGTATTCGCCGGCGACCACGACCAAACCCTTGACGACTACTTCCGACATCTCGGCAACCAATTCTACGACTTCCACAAATCCCTACAACAACAAACCACACCCCTACGCTTTTGCCTAACACCACAACAGCAAAACGATTTCAACACCTACTTTTCCCAAACCCAATCCCAATACCTCTACCTCTGCGGAATAGACTACCTCGCCACAGTAAGACGATTAGGACTAATAACATTCCGAATAGCCATGATTTTAACCACACTCCGCATAATGGAAACAGGCGAAATCCCAACCCCGGTCGCCGAGCCACCACACCCGGTCGCTGAGCGCAGTCGAAGCGCCCGCACTACTAACGCCCCATTAACCTGCACCAACACCGACTTCCAAACCGCCCTCGAGTTAGTCAAAATTCTAATCCAACACGCAACAAAGATTTTTGAAACCCTACCCGATGAGGTCAAACCCGCCAAGCAACCCAACCAAAAACAACTATTTTTAGAAAACCTACCCAAAGAATTTTCAAGACAAGACTACCTAACCACCGCCCAAACCCTAAACATACCACCCAAAACCGCCGAAAAACACATCGCAAAATTCGTTCAAAACAACCTGCTAAACCACTACGCCCACGACAAATACAAAAAAACATGAAAAATAATTTGGTCAATTCAAATATTTTTTGTAACTTTG
>WRKV01000059.1 GCA_009777915.1 Bacteroidales bacterium
GAGAAAGAGCGGTATTTTGCCGAAAAAGCATTGGAAACAGCCTTGGAAAGTGGGCTCGAGGTCGTTATTGCGTCTTGCTATCGCGGTTGCGCCTTTATGGAACTCAGACGGGGCGATGTGAAACGTGCACACGAGAATCTCTACCAAGCCATCATCTATTACGACAAGAGGGGACTGTACACCAATTGCTCGGAAATGCTCTATGTGATCGTCAGCAACTTCTTTGAAATAAAAGATACGGACGGCATGGAGAGGGTGTTGCAACAGATGAAAGAATACCTCGAAAAGGATGAGTCGAAACAATCCCTCTATCAGTACAATGTTATTAAGCATAGTTATTTTGGGTTGTTGCTGGAGAATGCGAGACAAACCGAAGGTTTGCAATCGGTTGATTACCGGTTAGTCGATAGCGTTCTCGTCTATGTTCGGGACAATATCTATTTGGTTGAGAATTACTTCGAGCAGTTGAGCCAGAATTGGATACAGGCTTACGCTTATTACTTTTTTGCGAAAACGTTCGACGAGTATTTCCCCGAGCAAACCGACACGATTTTTCTCTACTTGGACAAGGCACATGATTTGTTTGAGAAAGTCGGGCGTAGTCGAGTACAGGAACCCAGAGCCTTGAAGGAATTTCAAATCTTTGTACTCACCGTTCGTGCCAACGCCCTTTCCCGCCAAGGGAATACACGGGAGGCATACAGAACCATGCGTGAGGCATTGGTGCTGCACAACGATTTGAAGGACTACCAAAACCTGAGTGAGCACCGTTCCAAAGCCTACCAATTCATGGCAGACTACTACGAAAAGGCAAACCGCCCTGCCGAAGCCTTGCGCTATCAGAAACTCCTCCGCGAAAGCGAGGCAGAACGCTACGAAGGTGAGAAGATCCGAGCCATCAACGAAATGTCGGTAAGGTTTGAAACCGAGAAAAAAGAGATGCGAATACAAACCCTGCTGCGAGAAAACCAGACCGCCCGCCGCATCCTGTGGCTGACCCTTGCTCTATCGCTAACCCTACTGATGACTGCCCTTCTGGTGATTTTGTCGAGCCGCCTGAAGCGTAAAAACGTGGAGCAACGCCTCTACGAAACCGCTCTGCTCGCCGAACTTCGCCAAAGCGAATTGGAGCAGATACACAGCACCAAACAGCAGTTGGAGCAGTACCCCGTAAAGAACACCATCGACACCATCGCACAACAGATATCCGCTACACTCATCGAAAAAGACACCAAAGCTGCCTACCTCGACCGCCTCTCCAAGATTGACTGCCAACTGCTTGAGCATGCCTACCAAACCTCAAAGGTCAAACTCACCGGAATGGATATCAAGTATATCATCTGCTTTTCGGCGAATATTGATGTGAAAGACATCAGTCTACTATTCAACATCGAACCGGCGAGTGTGCATACCGTTCGCTATCGCATTCGCAGGAAGTTTGCTAAGGGGGATGGGGTTTTGATGATGGTGTGAGAAACTTTTTTTCAGACAGTACCTCGTACTACATCATCTTGTTTTTGGTTTTATATTGGATTCATTTTCGAATACGGACAAACTGTTAATCCCCACCCAAAAATTGGGCTTTTGCTTTGGCAAATTCATCAAACAATAAATCCAAACGAGCATCTTTCAAAACAACTTTTTTGTTTCTATCCAATAAGTAAATCGTTGGTGCACCTCGCATTTGATATAACCCATCGTCCTCCAATTGGCTCATTCCATCGGGATCGCGAGCGTTTATCCACGTGTTTGGAACATTGTTGCGATACGTTCGAAACAAATTCAAATCTTTTTCAGGATAGAATGCAAAACCTTGCAAAATCCCGGCTCTAATGAGTTCGTGATAAGCGGAATCTTCCTCAATCCAATCAAGGGTCATTTTACATTGTACGCAACCGGGAATGTAGAAAAAAACTAATAAAAATTCGGCTTCAAGCTCCAATAATTTTCCTCTTTGCCCTTCAATTGTTATAAATTCCAAGTCTGTTGCAATAGAGCCAACCGGATTTTTTGCTGCCAGTTTTATGAAAAAATTAAGTCGGGTGCTATCCGTAAATGTTGCCCATTTGGATTGCAACATTTGATGCCAAACCGGCACAATCCACTGTTCTTCCCTCATATCCGAAAGGGCATCGTTCAAATAAAAATCAAACGATTCAACAAAAAAACGATACATTCTTTCATTGGTATCGGCTTTTTTGATGGTCTCTATCAAAGAACGTTGAATCGTGGGCAAATCCGCCAAGCTTATGGCTTGCAAATAGCGTTGAATCGCTCCGCGAAACTGATTACTTTGAAGTTGTGTCGTGTCGTCAAACGGAAATCCATCCCAAAAACGCTCGGCTAAAAACACACTGCGTTCCTCGTCCGACATTTGATCTAATGGTCGAAATAACTGAGCATTCAAACTCATACAACCAAAGAAAAAGGCGATAATTAAAACAAGTTTTTTCATCATAAAAAAAATTAGGGTCTATAATTCGATAATTTCAAAATCTCTTGACTGTCTGTTTCTGTAAGCAATTCCGGAAGGGTTTTGCCTGTGTTTTCCATATATTTTTTCACAATTCGATAGCCTAAATAATGTCCGATTCGTCCGGGAGAACCCGGAAACATTTGCACAGTCGGACTTTCCGAAACAAACGCACGATATTTGAACGCATTTTGTTCGTACAACAATTTTTCTCCAACCAAATATGCCCACACCGTTTTTTCGTTTTTCTTAGCCCATACTAATTGTTCGGGCGTGTAACCAAAGCGAATTGCCAGGTCTGTTTTCGGCAACATTTGTTCCAAAAAATACGCCACTTTTCCATGTAAAATCAGGTGATCTAAAAGATTTTGCAACGGCTGTGGAGTTTTCTCCAATTCGTAGTGAGCAACGGCTCTCATACCATCTACCGAGATAAACGGTTCGTCCAAACGCATACGCATATACATCGGAATCGCTACAGAATTGTAGTGTTCGTTATCTACACCCAAATACATATCAATCGCAATAACCAATACAGAATCCATAAAAATAACCCGATTATCGTAATCCAAATACGAAATATACGTGTAAATTGTTGGGATTATTTCTCTGCCGAAACTTCGATTAAATCTTGCCAAACTCTCGCCCAACGCCGATTCGAGAAAATTCAAATCCGGATATTTTTCCAAAATATCATCTAATAAATCTTTCGAACGAGGATCTCTAACAAAATCCGAAATTTGTCTTTGATTATTCAAATCATCTAAATCCGCACCTTCCAAAAACAACGGAAATTCTTCGTAAAGCCGATGAAGTTCTTCGCCAATTCGATTGGTATCAATACTCATCAGCGTGATTTCATAGCGTTTGATCGGAATGGGTGAAAACTTGATATCATCACGTTTTTTGAAAAAAATACTCAACAAAATCAACACAGCAATGACTGCAAAAGAAATGTACAACGTTTTTTTTATCATATTAAAAAAGTTTTAAGCCGAGTGTAAAATACAAAATTCTATAACTTGTTTTGAAATCAGAAAGTTTAAACATGGGTGAAAATGCATATTCATATCGCACATCAAACGTGAAACGCTTTGTAATATCAAGCCCTGCACCATATTGCATACTAAATACGGAAGTTTTCATACTAACTTCTGCCCACGGCATGACGACGCGATTTTTGTAAACATCTACTTGCGAATCGTACAAAAACGACAGCACCGGACCGCCGTACATACGCAGACAAAAGCCCTCGCTGTGAAAAAAACGAAAGCCAAACATAATCGGCACATCTACACTGTGAACGCTCACCTGTTGATTAAATGTGTCTGTCGGACTTGTGCGAAATGCATTTTCCAATCCGCCTTTTCGCGTGAAATAAACTTCGGGTTGCAGAAATAAAATACTTGCAAATTCAATCCGAAGACCTGCACCAAAATTGTAATTCAGTTGGGCTTCCGAAAAAATGGTTTGACTACTGTTGAGTTGTGTAAATGTTTTCGATGAATTAAATCCTCCAAACAACATGAAATGCACGTGAGCTTTAGATTCTTCGGCTTTTATAGAATAAAAAAGCATCAAAAAACCAATCATTAAACCTAAATTTTTTTTAATTTTCATGTGCTAATTTGAAAAAAAGTTGTATATTTGTAGAATTGTTTTACAAATATACGAAAAATTTTTCAATTTGTTGCATAAAATGATAGAAATTGCCCAAATTCATACTCGCTCGGCAAATTTTGATGCCAATTATACCTACATTCGAAAATGTATCAAGGACGCATCGAAAAAATCAGTCAAAACGCTGGTCTTTCCTGCGTTTTCGTTGACCGGATATCCTGTTGGAGATGAGTTGAAATCGCCGGAATTTGTAGAAAAATGTTGGACTTATGTTGAGCGACTTTTGAAGTATACCGATGGTTTGACGGTGGTTTTGGATATTCCGTTTTTTCAAAAAAAACAACTTGTTCATCGGTTGTTATGCTTGGAAAACCGCAAAATCAAAGGCTTTTCGGATAATTCGTGCGGATGGAATGATGTGGGTTTGAACTTCGAACGATATTTCAAAACTTCGGAATATGCACAAATTCCCAAATCGTTCAAATTGGGGTTGGCATTTGCTGCCGAACTTCCGAAAAAGTTAGAAAAATCAAGCGAATTTGACCAATGGATTGTTTTAGATGCGTGGAGTTTTGACTACAAAAACGTGGAATCGCGAACGGCATATTTTTGTGCGTTAGCCAAGCAATATCAAGTGGAAATTTTTCTTGCGAATGCTGTTGGCGGACAAGTTTCGCTAATCCTTGCAGGAGGCTCGATGCACATTGGTTCGGACGGAAAAATTTTGAAACAATATCCGTATTTTGAAGAATCATTTTTAAGTCGAAAATCCAAAGTCAAAAATCGAACATCCAACATCGAATGGATTCACGATGCTTTGGTTTGCGGAATCCGAGATTATTTTAACGACAGAGGTCTGAAAACCGCTGTAATCGGGCTTTCCGGAGGAATTGATTCGGCAGTGGTTTTGCCGTTGACGGTAAAGGCATTGGGACGAAAAAATGTGTTGGGGATTTTGCTGCCATCGCAGTATTCAACCAAACATTCCATTGATGATGCCATCAAATCCGCCCATAATCTGGGTGTGGATTATCACATTATTCCGATTGAAAAAGCGTTTCAAACGATGCATGAAACGTTATTGCCTGTTTTCGGGAAACGCCCGTTTGACTTGGCAGAGGAGAATTTGCAAGCCCGTATTCGCAGTATGATTTTAATGGGAATTTCCAATAAATTAGGGCATATTTTGTTGAACACATCTAACAAAACCGAATCTGCTGTGGGCTACGGAACGCTCTACGGCGACCTTTGCGGAGCTTTGGGAGTGATTGGCGATTTGTATAAATTTCAAGTTTATGAACTCGCTAATTTCATCAATCGAAACTATGAGATTATTCCTCAAAACTCCATAGATAAAGTCCCTTCCGCTGAATTGCGACCCAATCAAAAAGATTCGGATTCGTTGCCGGAATACGATGTTTTAGATGCCGTTTTACAACTGTATTTAGATGAAAATTTATCAGAAAACGCCATCATCAAAAAAGGTTTTGACGAAAAATTAATTAAAAAAACTTTCAATTTAGTCAAAAGCAACGCTTACAAACGCCACCAAACCGCACCACAACTGCGGATTTCGAACTCTGCATTTGGAATTGACCGGATTATGGTGTTTTGAGATATTGCTGTTTCACAACAATATACAAACCGTGTCGGAAAGTTTACTTGATTGATACAATTTTTTTTCCCAATCCAAAAAAAAGTGTTATCTTTGCAAATAGAACTAAAGTAAACATGACTATGAAAACAAAAAAAGAAATTGTAGACAATTGGCTGCCACGCTACACCGGTGCATCGTTGGAGCAATTCGGCGAATATATTATTTTGGTAAATTTTTACGAATATGTTAGTCGTTTTGCCGAAAAATTTGGTACCGAAATTTTTGGTGTCGGCAGAGCCATGCAATGTGCTACACACGACAATATCACGATTATCAATTTTGGTATGGGAAGTCCGAATGCCGCAACTATCATGGATTTGTTGAGTGCAATCAATCCCAAAGCAGTTTTGTTTTTGGGAAAATGCGGAGGTTTGAAAAAGACGCAAATTGGTGATTTTATCCTTCCGATTGCAGCTATTCGTGGCGAAGGAACATCGCGAGATTATTTTCCGAAAGAAGTGCCGGCATTGCCTGCATTTAGTTTGCAAAAAGCCGTTTCGACAACCATTCGCGACTACAACAAAGACTATTGGACAGGTACGATTTATACGACAAACCGCCGTGTTTGGGAACATGACGAAAGATTCAAGGAATACTTAAATTCACTAAAATGTACGGGCATCGATATGGAAACGGCAACGATTTTGATTGCCGGTTTTGCCAATCAAATCCCTACGGGTGCGCTGCTTTTAGTATCGGATAATCCTATGACTCCCGAAGGTGTGAAAACATCTTCGAGCGATAATATGGTTAGCAAAAATTTTGCACAACTTCATTTGGAAATCGGGATTGATTCGCTGAAACAGTTGATGTACAACGGGCTTACGGTGAAACACCTGCGGTTTGAATTTTAAGCAAAATTTTAATCTACTGCACGTCGCGACCAATAAAACGAGATCCCCAAACCCGAAACAATGTGCCAAATGCCCCACCATGCGGTGATAAACAACATACCACCAACGGCAATTTCGGGAGGAAAAATTTTGGGATTAAACAACAAAACCAAACCTAATCCGGAATTTTGAATGCCGGTTTCAATCGTTAAAGCTCGCCGATCTATTTCCGGTACTTTACACAGCCGTGCCAAGCCATAACCCGAACTCAGAACAAGGGCATTGTGTACAAATACCAAAATAAAAATGTAAAAAATATGCTGTAGAAACAAGTTGAAATTGTTGCTAAATGCCATTATGATCATCGCAATAAAAAATAAAATCGAAAAGTATTGCATCGGTTTTTTCAGTTTTTCCGCCCATAGAGGGAGATACTTGACCATCAAAATTCCCAGAACTAACGGCAATCCTAAAAGAAGTAGCACCGTTCCGAACATTTGAATCGGATCAATCGGCAACCACAATACGGTGTCTGCTACCGCATGTTTGTTTACAAAATTCACATAAAGTTTGCCCCAAATCCAGAAATTGACCGGTGTCATAAGTGGCGACAATGCTGTGTTTACCGCCGTCAGACTAATCGAAAGTTCGGTGTTTCCTTTCGAAAGTTGTGTCATAAAATTGGAGATATTTCCTCCCGGACAAGATGCCACCAAAAGCATGCCCATCGCCACCATGGGCGTAATCCAGTCGTTGAGCAAAACCACCAACAAAAACGTGAGGGCGGGCAACAAAAGATGTTGTGCAAACATTCCGACAAGTGCACTTTTCGGATGTCGCCACACTTCTTTGAACATTTCTGCCCGAAGTCCCAGTGCCACACCAAACATAACAAACGCCAACACGATGTTTACGGCGTGCATACCGCCTGCGGAAAAATTAATGCGGATAGTGTCTAAAGATTGCAGTTGTTCGTACATAGTTAAAGGGTTAAGAGGTTAAGGGTTAAAGGTTAAGGGTGGCTATTGGCGAAGCTTTTACCTTTTTACCTTTCACCTTGTTTTTATTTTATTCTCCAAGAAAAGCTTTCAGATGTTTACTTCGTGATGAGGTTTTAAGTCTGCGAATGGCTTTCTCCTTGATTTGTCGAACGCGTTCGCGAGTCAAGTCGAATTTGATAGCGATTTCATCTAACGTATAGCCGTGCCCGTGCCCGATTCCGTAAAACAAATTCAACACATCACGTTCTTTTTCAGTCAAAGTCGCCAACGAACGCTCGATTTCTCGTGCCAACGATTCGCGAATCAACAACGAATCCGTTGTTGGATTATCTTCGTTGATATAAACATCGATAAAACTTGTTTCTTCGTCTTGAATCAGCGGTGCATCCATGGATACGTAACGTGTAGTGATATTCATCACTTCGGAAATTTTGTCTTTCGACAAGTCCAAAGATTCGGCGATTTCGTCGATTGATGGCGTTCGTTCGAATTTTTGTTCAAGTTTGGACGTTTCCTTTTTGATTTTATTAAGCGAACCCACTTGATTTAGCGGCAAACGCACAATTCTCGATTGTTCTGCCAACGCCTGCAAAATGGATTGGCGAATCCACCAAACGGCATAAGAAATAAACTTAAATCCGCGTGTTTCGTCGAAACGACGAGCGGCTTTAATCAATCCGAGATTACCCTCGTTGATCAAATCCGGAAGACTCAAGCCTTGATTTTGGTACTGTTTAGCAACAGAAACCACAAATCGCAAGTTTGCTCTGGTCAATTTTTCCAAAGCACGTTGATCGCCGTTGCGAATACGTTGTGCCAAAAGGACTTCTTCTTCTGCACTGATCAAATCTTCTTTACCAATATCTTGCAAATACTTGTCTAACGATGCCGTTTCGCGATTGGTAATTGATTTCGAAATTTTTAACTGCCTCATATCTCTTGATTTTCAAAAAAATAACTAACAAAACCCATTTTGGGGTTGCAAAGATACGTTATTTTACGGAAAAAACCAAAAAAAGTTGCATTTTTCTTGATTTTTTTTATGTTATTTTACAATTTGTAAAAAATCAGCAGACCGACTAAATTTTTTTTCGTATCTTTGCAACGTGAACTTGAAAAAAGATATTTTGAAATCAGATTTTTCGTTGTGGCTTTCGCCGATGGAAGATGTTACGAATCCGCCGTTTCGTAGGATTTGCAAAAGATTTGGTGCAGATGTTTTGGTGACGGAATTTGTGCCGACCGATGCGATTATTCGTAATGTTGCAAAAAGTTTATTGAAATTTCAATTTGAGGAAAACGAACGTCCGCTTGCCATTCAAATTTATGGACATTTGGAAGATGCTATGATTGAAGGTGCGAGGATTGCAGCTGAAGCGAAACCTGATTTTATTGATATCAACTGGGGCTGTCCGGTAAAAAAAATTGCTAATCGTGGTGCAGGTTCGGGAATTTTCAAGGATATTCCCAAAATGATTCGCATTACGGAAAACATTGTGAAAGCCGTGAATTTGCCTGTTACTGTAAAAACTCGCTTGGGTTGGGACGAACATTCGAAAGTTATTGTTGAGGTTGCCGAACGCTTGCAAGACACGGGCATTGCGGGTTTGAGTATTCACGGACGAACACGCTCTCAACTCTACACCGGAGAAGCCGATTGGACTCTTATCGGCGAAGTAAAAAACAATCCGCGTATGCACATTCCGATTTTTGGAAACGGCGATGTGAAAACGCCCGAAAATGCGTTGGAAATGAAAAACACGTATGGCGTTGATGGTATTTTAATCGGACGGGCAACCATCGGAAACCCTTGGATTTTCAGAGAAATCAAACATTTTTTCGAAACAGGCGAACACTTGCCATTGCCTACAATCGACGAACGTACAGACATTTGTAAAGAACATCTTTTAGCTTGTATCGAATGGAAAGGAGAAAGCAAAGCCATTGGCGAGATGCGAAAACATTACAGCACGTATTTCAAAGCCATTCCGCATTTCAAACCCTTACGGATTGAACTGTTACAAGCCAAAGAGTTAGACCATATTTTGGAAATTTTTGAAAAAATACGGAAGTTTTAAATTTTTTTTCGTATCTTTGCACCATGAATAACAAGCCGACAGAACAAGTGGAATATTCCGAGTATTTATCGGAAAAGTATTTGCCGTTTCGTGATCAATATCTTTTTTCGTTTTACTATCCCAAACTTATAAAACAGTTTTCGCCAAATACGACTATCATTGATTTAGGAAGTGGTTTGGGCTCGTTTTTGCGATTTTGTAAAAAACACAAAATCTCTGCAAAAGGCTACGACACTAATGCCGACATGGTGGCTCAATGTCAAAAAGCAGAACTTGATGCGAAAGTGGCTTCTGTTTTGGGTTTTCCGGAAGCATCTGTAAAATCAGCCTTTTGCGACAATGTGTTGGAACATTTAACGCTGGAAGAAATTTATACATTTTTTCAAAATTTGAAAACAAAAATGATATCCGGCGGAAGATTGGTAATGTTGGTTCCCGGTCCGGTAGGATTTAGGAAAGACCATACACACGCGACGTTCGTCGATGTTGCATTGATTGAATCCATTTGCAAAACGATGAGTTTGAAATTAACCAAAGCATTTTATCATCCGTTCAATTGCAAATTCATTTCGCGTTTTTTGTACTTGAACATGACCGTTTGCGTTATTGATTTTTGATAGAGATTATGTTATGAAACCATTAGTAAGTATATGCATTCCGACTTATAATTCCGCAAATTTTATACGGGAAACTTTAGCTTGTGTGCTGAATCAAACATATACAAATATCGAAGTCAATATTAGTGATGATGCTTCTGATGATGAAACGTTGAATATTATAGAATCCATCAACGATACTCGAATTGTGTTGAAAAAAAATGCATCGCGTTTGGGTCTTGAAGGAAATTGGAATAGTGCACTATCTATGGCGAAAGGCGAATATATCAAAATGTTGCCCGCTGATGATATCATTGATAAGACCTGTATTGACAAGCAAGTGGCGATATTTGAAGACAATGAAAAGTCACAAGATTTTGCACTGGTGGTATGCAATAGTAGCATTATCTCGCCCATCGGCGAGCAAGTTCTGAAACGCCAAAGTCGTCTGAAGACGGGCGAAAACAATTCCGAAAAGGTGATGAAGAAATGTTTGCTATGGGGAACGAACGTGATAGGCGAACCTAATGTCGGGCTGTTCAGAGCTTCGTTGGCGTCCGACTTGCACTACGATTGTAGCAATCCTTACATGTTGGATTTGGATTTTTGGGCAAAGTTATTGAAGAAAGGAACGCTTTATGTGCAGAGTGAACAATTAGCATCGTTCAGAATTTCCTCCAAACAACTCACCGCAAAAATTGGTTTTTCGCAAGCGTGTTTGTTCGACGAATTTATCAAAAAAATATCGCAAGATCCCTACTGGAAAATTCCATTTTTACTGCGAATGTGGAGTAAAATAGCATCTCGAATCATGCTGTTGGTGCGCCTTTTAGTTCATAAAAAAATTACTTAGAAAAATATATTGTCATGTTAATATCTGTCATTATCCCCTGCTACAACGAAGAGTTGGTTATCAACGAAACGCACAAGCGTTTGACTCATGTTATGAAATCGCTCAATCACGATTATGAATTGATTTTCATAAACGATGGGAGCAAAGACCGTACACAACTGATTTTGCAAGATCTTGCAGCGAAGGATTCCCATGTGAAAGTATTAGATTTTTCGCGAAATTTTGGACATCAATGTGCGGTAACAGCCGGTCTGAACAATTGTACCGGAGATGTTGCGGTGATTATTGATTCGGACTTGCAAGATCCACCGGAAGTGATTATTGAAATGTTGGACATTATGCAAAAAGAACAAGCCAATGTGGTGTATGGCGTTCGTAAAAAACGCGATGGCGAAAGTTGGTTCAAATTGGTTACGGCAAAAATGTTTTACCGCATTTTGAATCGCTTGTCTGATGTGAAATTTCCTTTGGATACAGGCGATTTCAGAATGGTTGATCGGAAAGTTATCGACCAATTCAATCAACTTGACGAAACCAACAAATACATTCGCGGATTGATTGCTTGGATGGGCTTTAAGCAAGTTCCTTGTTACTACGAACGCGAAGCTCGCTTTGCCGGAGAAACCAAATATCCGCTAAGCAAAATGATAAAATTTGCGATGATTGGTTTGTTTTATTTTTCGAAAAAACCGCTGAACATGGCGACTTCACTTGGTTTTGCAAGTATCGTATTAGGATTTTTATATCTATTGTGGATTTTTATCATGATAATTTTTTCGATGGGACATTTAGTTACAGGTTGGACTTCAACCATTGCATTGATTGTGTTTTTCGGAGGCGTACAATTGTTGACTATCGGTGTGTTGGGCAAATATATCGGCAATCTTTTTGATGAAGTGAAGGGACGTCCGGAATATATTATCAGTGAAAAAATAAATTTTGACGACAAAAAAACCCCATAAAAATGAGTACTGATTTTCTCCATCTTATCAAGCAAAACCCCTTAAAATACACGTTTTTTGGACTTGCTTTTGTATTACTCTGTATGCTGGTTCGAATGAGTTCAGATGCCGGAATGTCGGGCGACGAACACTACCAAATGGAGCAAGCCAAAAACGTTTACAATTTTTATGCAACGCTTGGGAAAGACACAGCAGCAACGTCTTATAGAGATGACTGGAACCTTGCACATTACGGGCAATCCGTAGATAATTTGGCTTATGCTATTGCTCGGATATTCAATATCGAAGATGAAATTTTAGTTAGACATATCACCAACAGTTTTTTTGGTTGGCTTTTGATTCTTTTGGGCGGATTGATTGCTTTTCAAATTGCCGGAAAGTGGCGTGTAGCCATTATTGTAGCCCTGTTGATGTTTTTCTCGCCACGACTGTTAGGACATTCATTTAACAACCTCAAAGACACCGGTTTTGCTACAGCCATGCTGTTTGGCATCTATACGTTGATCCGCTTTTTCAAAGAATTTCCCAAACCATCATGGAAAACATTAGCATTGATGGCACTAAGCATCGGATTTGCACTCGGAACACGGATTGGCGGACTTTTGCTCATTCCCTATTTGGGACTTTTCGGATTGATATATTTCTTCAAAGAGTACTCCTACAAAGGATTTCTCAAACCAAAAGAACGTTCGATATTTTGGACGATGGTCAAGTGGGGCGTTGTGGTTTCGGTGATCGGCTTTACGTTAGGAATCTTGGTTTGGCCGTACGGATTAGTGAGTCCTATCGAGCATACCATTCATACATTCAAAGGACAAAGTGCGTTTTCGGCAGCCCTCCGTCAAAACTTTGAAGGCACAATGATATGGTCGGATCTGCTACCTTGGTACTATACGCCGAAATATATTCTGATAACGATTCCAACGGCTGTGCTGATTGGATTGGGATTGTTTTTCTGCTTACTTTGGAAAGATAAAAAAAATTATTTTTGGTATTTCATTATCTTTTTTGCGTTTTTCTTTCCGGTGTTTTTTATTGTTTTTACGAATGCCAATGTTTACGGAGGTTGGCGACATGCCTTGTTTGCCTATCCGCCGATGGTGGTGGCAGCAGGGTTAGGATTTAATTTTCTCCTTGAACAAAAATGGATAAAGTCTTCGGAAAAATTTATTTCGATTTTCGGAATCGCTTTGGTAACGCTACTTTTATGGCATCCTATTCATCATGTTTTCAAAAATCACCCTTACCAATATGTCTATTTCAACGAATGGTTTGGCGGAATGAAAAAAGCGTATGGCAATTACGAATTGGATTATTACTATCATTCCACTCGTAAAGCCTCAGAATG
>WRKV01000060.1 GCA_009777915.1 Bacteroidales bacterium
GTTTCGGTAACGTTGGTGCACTCGCACTTGCCAACGTGCTTGTTGCACCAACGTTACCGAAACGGATATCATACCCGCACTTGGTCACGATTGGAGCGAATGGGTAGTAACCCCTGCCACCACTGACGCAGACGGCGACAGCACCCGCACCTGTCAACGCATAGGTTGCGACAGCATCGAGGTCATTGTCATACCGATGATACCAACGAATATACAGGATGTAGAGACGTGGCATGCCGCGGCTATACAGGCATGGATTTCCCACGGCATCCTACACATCAAAGGCTTGCCTATAGGCAAAACCTACCGCATCTACACCCTTTCCGGAACGTTGATACATCAGGCAATTGCGACAACGGACGTAGAGACGTGGCATGCCGCGTCTCCACAATCCGGAACCTATATTATCCATTCGGATATTGGCGTTGCGAAAATTGTGTGGTAATACCGTAGGGGCGTATTGCATACGCCCCTGCCAACGGTTGTGACGAATGCCAACGGGGGCGTATGCAATACGCCCCTACAAATCATAAATCAAAACCCATAAATCATAAATCAATGACGTGTTGTTGGTTTTGGGAGCGGGGCGTGTTGTGGTTACACGTCCCGCTATGGTTTTATTCGTCGTCATGTCGACCGGAGCACGCGAAGCGTGCGGAGTGGAGACATCCCATCGCTAAAAAAAAACAAAATGCGGAGCATTTTGTTTTTTTTTCGTATCTTTGCAAAAAATTTAGAAAAAAAATGAGTGTTTTTATAGATATTTTGTTGATCGTTGGGGGGTTGGCAATGCTTGTGAAAGGTGCGGATGTCTTTGTTGACGGAAGTTCGCAAATCGCAAAAAGATTGAATGTTAGCGAGCGTGTCATTGGCTTGACCTTAGTGGCTTTCGGAACAAGTTTTCCGGAACTTTCGATTTCGGTTATCGCTGCTATCAACGGTTCGGCGGGAATTGCCATCGGAAATGTGGTTGGCAGCAATATCTTTAATATCTGCGTAGTTCTCGGCATTTTAGCCGTCATTCGACCGGTTGCCGTTTCAAAATCCATGGTCTACAAAGATATTCCAATGGGAATTTTAACGGCAATTGTTCTGTTTGTTTTGCTTTTTGATACGATTTTTACAGGCGATTCCGTTAATCTGTTAACGCGTTCGGATGCGTTGATTTTGCTGTTGTTTTTTGTGATATTTCTGTATTATACGTTTTATGATGTGAAAAAAACGGAATCTATTAGCTTGGAAACTTCCGCCGTTTCGACAGACTCAACGGTCGTTGCCATGCCAACCAAACCACACAGTTTGACCAAAAATATCGTCCTGATTATTTTGGGATTGGGCGGTGTTTTGTTGGGTGGAGAATTTGTGGTTAACGGCGGCACAGGACTGGCTGAAACATTCGGTATGAGCCACACTTTGATAGGTCTTAGCATTGTTGCGATTGGCACATCTTTACCTGAAATAACAACAGGAATCGTAGCCCTTCTCAAAGGAAAAGATGATATTGCCATTGGAAATATCGTGGGAAGCAGTGTGTTCAACGTGCTGTTTGTTTTGGGTGCAACGGCTTTGATTGCACCGATAACACTAACGGTAAACATTTTATTGGATGTCGTCGTGATGACGGTTGTTACCGTATTTTTATTTTTTACTTCTCGAAGTAAAGGTCAGGTCAGTCGCGGCGAAGGAATCTTTTTCTTAATGGTGTACATCGTATACTTCATTTATATTGTTCATCGAGGGTAAAGCCCAGATTTTCAGTTTTTTTCGATTTTGCAAAATAATTTTTCAAAAACCTTTGCAAATTCAAAAATAATGTGTAACTTTGCGAATGATATTTCAACGAAAAAAACAAAAAAAATCAAAATAAATTATTAACAAAAAAAAACAAACAACATCATGGATGTAAAAAAACTCTTAGCCGATGTTGAGGCTAAAAATCCCGGACAACCGCTGTATTTGCAGGCGGTTACAGAGGTATTGGAAACCCTCGAAGAAGTAGTAAAAGCAAATCCAAAGTACGACAAGTACAAAATTATTGAGCGTCTTTTGGAGCCGGATCGTATCATTCAATTCCGCGTGGAATGGGTTGACGACAAAGGCGAAGTGCAGGTCAATCGTGCTTGGCGTGTACAGTACAACAACGCCATCGGTCCTTACAAAGGCGGTATGCGTTTTCACCCGTCGGTTACGGCTGACTCGTTGAAATTTTTGGCGTTCGAACAAACTTTCAAAAACAGTTTGACCACTCTGCCAATGGGCGGTGGTAAAGGCGGTTCGGACTTCAACCCACAAGGAAAATCAGAGCAAGAAATGATGCGTTTCTGTCATGCTTTGATGACTGAGCTTTACAAATACTTAGGTCCGGACACCGATGTTCCTGCCGGTGATATCGGCGTTGGTGCTCGCGAAGTGGGTTTCATGTATGGCATGTACAAAAAATTGATGACCGAAAACACCGGTGTTTTCACAGGAAAAGGTCGCAATTGGGGAGGTTCAATCCTTCGTCCGGAGGCTACCGGTTTCGGTGGAATTTATTTTGTCGACAGCATGTTGAAACAAGCCGGAAAAGATCTTAAAGGTAAAACCGTAGCCGTTTCCGGTTTCGGGAATGTGGCTTGGGGTGCGGCTTTGAAAGCAACCGAACTTGGTGCAAAAGTCGTTTGTATCTCCGGTCCCGATGGCTATATCTACGATGAAGAAGGTATCGCAGGTGAGAAAATCGACTACATGACCGACTTGTTGGCAACCCGCAACAACGTGGTTGCACCGTTTGCCGACAAATATAAATCAGCGAAATTTTTTGCCGGAAAAAGACCATGGGAACAAAAAGTTGACATTGCTTGTCCTTGTGCTATTCAGAACGAATTGAACCTTGACGATGCCAAGCAGCTTATCGCAAACGGCGTAATCTGTGTTGGAGAATTTTCAAACATGGGTTGCACTGCGGATGCTATTCACGAGTTGCAAAAAGCCAAAGTGCTTTATGCACCGGGCAAAGCCGCTAATGCCGGTGGTGTAAGCGTTTCGGGTCTTGAAATGACGCAAAACTCTGCACATTTAGGCTGGACTGCCGAAGAAGTAGATGCCAAATTGAAACAAATTATGAAAGACATTCACGAAAGTTGCGTAAAATTCGGAAAGCGAGATGATGGTTACGTAGATTACGTGAAAGGTGCGAATGTCGCGGGTTTCATCAAAGTTGCCGATGCAATGATTGAATTGGGCGTTGTTTAATTTCAATGAAAAAAAAACGAAATGCTTAGCATTTCGTTTTTTTTATCTCTACAAATAAATCCCGTAAGGGCGATGTATGCATTGCCCCTACAAAAAAAATAAACACAACCATGAAAACCTTACTCAAAACCACAATCGCACTCTTACTGACAGGGTGTGTGATTTCGTCTGCACTTGCTCAGCGAGGGCAAACTACCGAACAGAGAATCCTTGCAGCAGTTAAACAAGCCACAACCTATATGCTCGACGAAGTGAGCTATAGAGGAGGATTTGTGTGGAGTTATCTGCCTGACCTCTCCCGTCAATGGGGCGAAATGGAGGCTTATCGCACGATGGCATGGACACAAGAGGGAACTCCGGAAGTCGGAGAACTGATGCTTGATTTGTATATCGCCACCGGTGATGAGTACTATTACCAAGCAGCAGAAAAAATTGCCGCTGCACTGATCTGGGGACAACACCCCAGTGGAGGATGGAGTTATATCATTGATTTTGCCGGAGATGCCTCGATTCGTCAATGGTACAACACCATCGGAAAAAACGGCATTCGATTGGAGGAGTTTCATCATTACTACGGAAATTGCACGTACGACGATGATGCCACTGCATTGCCTGCACGCTTTATCCTGCGATTGTACAGCATGAAACACGATCCGAAATATCGTGCTTCGGTGGAACAAACGTTAGACCATTTGTTGAAAAGTCAGTACCCGATTGGTGGCTGGCCTCAGCGTTATCCGCTCAATGACGAATTTTCTAAAAATGGTATTCCGTCTTACACGTCTTACATTACATTCAATGATGAGGTGCATAAAAACAATGTGGATTTGTTGATTCTTTACTATCGTGTTCTTGGAAAAAAAGAATTGCTTGAGCCGATTCTTCGTGCTATGAATTGTGTGATAGCCTTGCAACAAGGGGCTCCGAATCCGGGTTGGGGCGATCAGCACGATCATCGAGATTACAAACCGACTCATGCTCGCGGTTTTGAACCGCCTCATATCAATACGCGAAACACCTATTGGATGTGCGACAATTTGATGGATTTTTACCAACAAACCGGTGAATCCAAATTCTTGGTGAGAGTTCCGGAAGCCATGAATTGGCTTGAATCTCTCAAACTCCCGAATGATCATCCGTCTGTGGTCGGAAATGCAAGATCCACGCCGAATGTGAATACTACACCGATGTTTATCGAACCCGGAACCAATAAATATATTCGCTCTCATGTGGAAAATGGCAGATATATCATCAATTACGACCGTCCCGGAATGTTGGCTTATTTGAATATGAACCGACTTCGTGATCGCTACAATACGCTAATTGCCATGTCGGTGGACGAAGCCACAGCAGATTCAGACCTTTTAACCGACGAATCTTTCAAATTTCCGGATTGGGTTACCAGAAAAAGGTTCAGTGGTACGCCGACTTTGCAGGAAGTGAACGATTTGATAGCAAAATTAGTCAACGGAAAATACTGGCTTGTGCCGATTCCGCAAATTTCGCATCCGTTTGTTGAACAAAATACAGACCTCGTAACAAGAGCTCCTCGAAATGTAAACGATATGTCGCCTTACGCACCTGATCCGCCGGTGATGGGCATTACAACAAGGTCGTATATTCAAAACATTGCTCGATTAATGACGTTTTTGCAATCCAACTAAAATTCCAAATACATAACCAAAAAAAATCATCACAATTATGAAAACATTATTCAAAATCACACTTTCACTCCTCTTAGCAGGGTGTATCGTGTCATCTGTTTGGGCTCAACGCGGACAAACTACCGAACAAAGAATCCTTGCAGCAGTTAAACAAGCCACAGCCTATATGCTCGACGAAGTGAGCTATAAAGGAGGTTTTGTTCAGAGGTATCTGCCCGATTTTTCCCGTCAATGGGGCGAAATGGAGGCTTATCGCACGATGGCATGTGTACAGCCGGAAACGCCGATGATGGGCGAATTTTTTCTCGACTTGTACAACGCTACCGGTGACGAGTACTATTACCAAGCAGCGGAAAAAGTTGCTGCCGCATTGATCTGGGGACAACATCCCAAAGGCGGCTGGAACTACTGGATTGATTTTGCAGGCGAAACTTCGATGAAACAATGGTACAATACCATCGGCAAACACGGTTGGCGATTAGAGGAAATGCAGCATTACTACGGCAATTCGACCTTTGATGATGATGCTACTGCCGGACCTGCTCGCTTTATCTTACGCCTCTACACCATGAGACACGACCCGAAATATCTTGCCTCAATCGACAAAACCATCAATCTTTTGTTGGAAAGTCAATACCCGATTGGCGGCTGGCCTCAACGGTATCCGTTGATGTACGACTACACCAAAAACGGTCTTCCGGATTATTCGTCTTTCATCACGTTCAACGATGATGTGCATCAAAATAATATCGAATTGTTGATGTTGTATTATCGCGTTCTTGGGAAAAAAGAGTTGCTCGACCCGATTTTGAGAGCGATGCACACGGTGATTGCCTTGCAACAAGGGATGCCACAACCCGGCTGGGGCGACCAATACAGTTTGGACTACAAACCCGCACATGGCAGAACATACGAACCGCGTTCGTTGCACCCGAGAACCACAGGCTTTAACGTTAATCGCTTGATGGATTTTTACCAACTGACCGGTGAAACCAAGTATTTGGCAAGAATTCCGGAGGCTATTGATTGGCTCGAAACCCTTGGTATCTCCGACGAACACGCTAAATTCTATCGGGGGAACCAAAGAGGTGTACCGGGTGTGGTCGTTTCCTCATCGTATATCGAAATCGGCACCAACAAGCCGCTTTATGGGCAACGCAGAGGATCGAATCCTATAAACGGACGTTATGATACCTATTATGAACCTCCGGGAACATTTGCGGCTGTAAATACTCAACGACTTCGCGAACGCTACAATCATCTCATAACCTTGTCGGTAGAAGAAGCAACCAAAGATTCGGAACTTAAAAGCGACCAACCTTACGAATTTGCAACCTATGTTACGATGAGACGAATCAACAGTCGAAATCCGAATCAAAACCCACCAACTTTACAAGATGTCAATAATTTGATTGCAAGCATGAAAGACGGAAAGTATTGGTTAGTGCCGATGACCCATGATTCTCACCCGTATATCGGTCAAGAAGGTGCGATGGAAATTCCGGACGATTATGTGTTAGACCCGATCGGACAAGTTGGCGATAAATTTGATACGTCGCCATTTCCAATTCCGGCGGGAACCCCACAAACGATGGTGATTACAACGCGTTCATACATACAAAACGTATCACGATTAATGGCATTTTTGCAAAAATAATTAAATAAAAAATCATTATGAAAAAAATTCTTGTTATGCTTATTTTGAGTGTTGCATTTTTATCCGTAAACGCTCAAAATACGCAAATTCAAACAGACACGGTTATCGTTGCCAAAGACGGAACAGGCGATTTCACAAGTCTGCAAGAAGTCTTCGATATGATTCGAGGATTTCGTCCCGACCCTACGGTTGTGATTCTCAAAAAAGGCATCTACAAAGAAAAATTGCTTTTACATTCGTGGTTGGTTGATGTGAAAATTACCGGTGAATGTCGCGACAGCAGCATCATCACTTGGGACGATAACGCCCGCCTCAACAATATGGGAACATTCAAAACGTATACGTTGAAAATTGATGCCGATGACATCACGTTTGAAAATCTAACGTTTGAAAACAATGCTCAGCGTGGCGGACAAGCCGTTGCCGTGCATGCCGACGGCGACAGATTGATTTTTAGAAACTGCCGATTTCTCGGAAATCAAGACACCTATTTCGGCGGACGCAGAGGTTCTCGACACTATTTTGAAAATTGCTATATCGAGGGAACGGTAGATTTTATTTTCGGACCCTCAACATCTTGGTTCGAAAATTGCGTAATTCACAGCAAACGAAGTTCGTTTATTACGGCTGCCTCAACACCGGAAAGCGAAAAATATGGTTTTATTTTCAACAACTGTCAGATTACCGTTGCAGATGGTGTCGACAGTGTGTATCTCGGTCGTCCGTGGCGTGATTACGGCATGACTCTGTTTATGAATAGCGAATTGCCCAAAGCCATCAGACCGGAAGGCTGGCACAATTGGCAACTTCATCGCGAAAAAACAGCTCGTTATATGGAATACAACAATCGCGGAGAAGGTGCAGCCACCGCCAATCGCGTAAATTGGTCGAGGGTTCTCACTCGAAATGAAGCAGAGGAATTTACACTCGAAAATGTCATGGGAGGATGCGATGGATGGAACCCCAAAATAGTGAAATAAAGAATGTTAAAAATCTGTTAATAATTATTGATAATTTATTAAACAAAAGGTTTCTTTTTACTAAAAAGAAACCTTCTTTTTTCTTGGTCAATTAAGGTTTTTTTCGTATCTTTGTGGGGAATATCCAACACAAATTATACAAATACAAACAAAAAAACAACAACCATGAAAACATTAGTAAAAACAACACTTTCACTCCTTTTGGCGGGGTGTATGGTGTCGTCCGCATGGGCTCAACGAGCACCATCGAACGCAGACAAGACAAGAGTTCTTGCAGCAATCAAAAAGTCAACCCAATTTATGATGGATGAAGTGGGTTACAAAGGAGCCTTTGTATGGAGTTATCTTCCGGATCTTTCTCGTCAATGGGGAGAAATGGAGGCTTTCCGCACGATGGGCTGGACACAATGGGAAGGAAGTCCCGAAGTTGGCGACTTTCTCCTCGACTTGTACAAAGCCACCGGCGACGAGTACTATTACGATGCAGCGGAAATCGTAGCATCAGCATTGATTTGGGGACAACACCCAAGCGGCGGTTGGAATTATCATTTCGACTTAGCCGGCGAGGCATCGGTCAGACATTGGTACAACACCATCGGAAAAAACGGTCGCAGATTGGAAGAATTTCGTCACTACCGTGCAGACTGTACGTTTGACGATGATGCCACAGCGTCTCCGGCTCGTTTCATCTTGCGACTCTATCGCACAAAAAACGATCCCAAATACATTCCTTCGATAGAAAAAACCGTACAATTCCTGTTGGAAAGCCAATACCCGATTGGTGGCTGGCCTCAACGTTATCCGAACACCGGCAGTTGGTCGGTAGGTGGAATGCAAGATTATTCTCATTACATTACGTTTAATGATGGTGTAATGGAAAACAACACCGAATTATTGTTGATGTATTACAGAGCTCTCGGTGATAAATCTCTGCTTGAGCCGATTCGCCGTGCGATGAACTGCTTATTGCTTTTGCAACAAGGACAACCTAATCCGGGTTGGGGTGATCAGTTTGATTTGGAATTGAAACCGACCCATGCTCGCGGTTTTGAACCGCCACATATCAATTCAAGAATGACCTACGATATGTTGGAAGTGATGATGACATGGTACAAACACACCGGAGAAACCAAATTTTTGGCAAGAATTCCGGAAGCTATCGCTTGGCTCGAATCTATTTTGGTGCCGGATTCTGTTGCTGCTGCATCTCGAAATCGCAGATACCAACCGGGTTTGGATGCTGCTCCTATGTTTCTCGAACCGGAAACAAATCGTCCGATAAGTTCAAGAGTAGAAAACGGACGTTATATCATTAACTACGACAACTACGGTCTTGCGATTTTTGATATGGCTGCTCTCAAAACGCTTTATCAAGAAACGATTAAAATTACACCGGACGAGGCAAGAGCGACATCTCCTCTCTACACCACAGAACCATTTGCATTTCCGGATTATGTTGCCATGAAATGGCCTGAACTCGAAAGAGTTGGTTCGATTGTTTACAGAAATCCGCTTTTTGGCGAAGTGATTCACGCCGGAAAACCAACCTTAAAAGAAATCAATGATTTGATAGCTGCAATGGTTGATGGAAAGTATTGGCTCGTTGACCTTCAAGAAATTTCACATCCGTTTGTTCGCGATCCGGAAACACCGGAAGAACTTACCGGAAGAGCACCCGGCAACACATTCGATATGTCGCCATTCCGTCCGGATCCGGCAGTTAAAGGAATTACAACCCGATCGTGGATGATCAACATTTCGCGAATGGCAAGATTCGTGTTGGATTATTAACAAAACTTTTTCAAACTAACTAACCAAAAAAATATCTTATTATGAAAACTAAACTTTTAACGTTAGCCTTTTTGGCTTTCACACCGCTCATTTCGGTCGTAGCCTCAGATTATCCGTGGTACACACAGGGTAATTGGTCGCCCATCAAACGGATCGAATACAAAATCACCAATCCGTTAGACAGACCGGTTACCAACGCATCGGTTATTATCTCACGAGATAATTTTCCAATGCCCGACCTGTATGAAATGTGGGTTACGATCGTAGACCCTAATGGAGATCCTCGTCCTGAACCTTCCGATTCTGTAAGGAGAGTACAAGGCGGACACCAATTGCGTGAGGAAAAAGACGGACGAATGATCTATCATCAAATGGACGACTTGGATAAAGACGGCATTTGGGACGAACTGTTTTTTCAAGTGGATTTGGGTCCAAAAGAAACCAGAACCATTCACATCTATATTGGCAACAATCAGAGAGGATGGAACGAACATTACACACACGCCAATATCGGCAGTTACTGTCGTCATATTGTGCCATTTTGGGAAACCGAAGAAGTCGGCTGGAAAATTTGGTTTACCAACAGTGTAGATGCATACGGCAAACGTAAACCCGGTTTAGTATCTCCGATACTTTATATGCAAAACATTGATGGTTACGGCATTGCGAATCTTAATGATGATTATGGTTCGGACATTCAGACAGTAGGTTCGTCGTTTGGTGCGTCTGCTATTTGTTTGTTTGAATTTCCCGACAAGCCCGATTCTGCTACGGTTCCACGTCAGCAACAAACGCCGGCTTGGGCTGAGGCAAGACAAAGCGGTGCTACGATCGGACAAATTTCCGATACCCGTTTTGCATACGATGTTGTGGTTAATGGTCCGGTTCGTTCGACCATTCGGATTAAAGGCATGAATTGGAATTCCGGCAGCGGTTTTTACGAATACGAACAATTCTATACGGCGTATGCTCATCACAACTATGCGATTTCCAAAGTTCATTACACCACATTTCAACCTAAAAAAGCGGATGTGATGTTGGGAGCCGGCATGCGTAAAAAACCGGAAGAAGATTATTTTCTGCAAAAAGGCGGTATCATAATTTCTGCAGGTCCGGAAGAGATTCGCGACCCGAACTGGACACCTTCCGAAGAGGGCGGTGATCGTCAGAATCCGGTTGTTGATTTTATCGGAGGTGCAGTGGTTGTGCAGGATAAATACAATCCTCAGTACAGATATATCCCGTCGTTAGGGCGAAACCACGCTTTTGCCGTAACACCGGATATCAACAATACGTTTGAATATATGATTTGTACGGCTTGGAGCGAAGGCACCAAACTGAACAATAAAGAGGATTTTACCCAATATGTTGAAATGATGGCAGAAGAATTTAACAATCCGATTCAAACCTCTTTTGTTAAAATTGAAGATCATCCGAATCCTCCGCCTCCACCGGCACCATTCGGCGGACGTAGCAGCAGATTTGAATAATATCTGTATGGGCGAGGCATGCCTCGCCCATACACACACATTGGTAAATAAAAAAAACGAAATGCATAGCATTTCGTTTTTTTTATTTACTATTTTTTCGCCGTCATGTCGACCGGAGCACGCAAAGCGTGCGTAGTGGAGACATCTCCTTGCTATCATTAGTCTATTTTTTTATTACTTTTTTCTTCAATACTTTTTTTGAGAGCAAAAAAAGTATTCAAAAAAACTCTTGCAGGAAAAAATGTTGCACCCGTGCAACGTTTTCCTGCGGTTTGGTATTCGCTTCGCTCATGTTTTTTTACGCTTCGCCTTTTCTATTCACTATTCACTAATCACTATTCACTAAATTGCGTGGGTTATTAACAATTTGCGAAAGTTTTCAACATTTTAACACTTTTTAACAAAAAAAATATACGAAAATCGGGGGGTCGAGCGTTATATAGATGTGAACTGTGAAACGTGAACTGTGAATAACCTAAAAAAAATCAAAAATCATGAAAACAAACAAAACAATCTCTGTGCAAGGCACAAAGATATCCGTTGTACGGATGAACAATGAAGATTATATCTGCATATCAGATATGATTAAGGCTAAAGATGGCGAATTCTTTATCTCGAATTGGCTACGTAATCGAAACACGCTGGAATACATCGGCATTTGGGAGCAGGTGTATAATCCTATTTTTAATTATGGCGAATTCGACATAATTAAAAATCAATCGGGGCTTAATAGTTTCAGAGTCAGCGTTAAAGAACTTGTGCAAAAAACCAATCTCATGAGTTTGCGTGCTACAACAGGGCGTTATGGCGGCACGTATGCTCACCGTGATATAGCCTTTGAGTTTGCTATGTGGATAAGTCCGGAATTCAAGATATACATTGTCAAAGAATTCCAACGCCTGAAAGAGCAAGAACAAAAAGCCCTGGGTTGGTCTGCCAAACGAGAATTGGCTAAAATCAACTACCATATTCATACTTCTGCTATCAAGCAAAACCTTATCCCTGATGAACTTACATCTCAACAAACTTCAATTATCTATGCCAATGAGGCTGATGTGCTGAATGTTGCTTTGTTTGGAATTACTGCCAAACAATGGCGAGATAGAAACCCCGAAAAAGGCGGAAATATGCGGGATTATGCCTCAATCAACGAACTGATTTGTCTTTCGAATATGGAAAATCTGAATGCTGTTTTTATCAACGAGGGCTTGTCGCAAAAAGAACGTTTAATCAAATTAAACCAAATTGCCATTCAACAAATGCAAATTTTGTTGGGTGTGGAGAATCGGAGGTTGTTGAATTAACCAAAAATCCGTTGTGGCAAATGTCCGTATGGGTCGAAAATTTTCGACCCATACAATTCACTAA
Source organism: Bacteroidales bacterium (assembly GCA_009777915.1). GTDB lineage: Bacteria > Bacteroidota > Bacteroidia > Bacteroidales > P3 > WRKV01. The sequence goes on from WRKV01000060.1 coordinate 12,185, forward strand.
TCACTAATCACTATGAGACGGGGCACGCCCCGTCTCTACACGGTTTCGGCACGGACTGCAAGTTGACGCCAGCAGGAAAAAAAATGAGATTTACAAATTATCTTTTAACCCCGCTTCAATTTCCTCAATACTCGGCAAGGCAGACCTATAGTTTTCGGGCAATAGATTGGATAGTTCGTATTCCGAAATACCTATCGGGAGACTACTGCCTTCGAGAGCATATTGTGCCATAACATTATCTTTGGTTTTGCAGATGATTAGTCCGATTGTGGGATTGTCGGTGTCCTTTTTTCTTTGGTGGTTGATAGCCGCCACGTATGTTCCCAACTTACCCGTATGTTCAGGTTCGAATTTGTTTGCTTTTAGTTCTACCACCACGTAACAGCGGAGTTCTGTGTGATAAAAAAGCAAGTCTATAAACCGCTCTGTTTCGCCCATTTTCACAAGCACCTGTCTGCCGATGAAGGCAAATCCTTGTCCTAACTCCAACAGAAATTTGGTGATGTTATCAACGAGTGCATCCTCCAATTCCCTTTCTTTGTAGCCTTCGGTGAGGGTTAGGAAATCGAAGTTATACGGATCTTTCAAAAGTTGGTTTGCCAAATCGCTTTGCACTTCGGGCAGAAGTCGTGAGAAATTGGTCAATGCTTTCCCTTGTTTCGAATACAAGCCCGCATCCATGAAATGGTCTAACACGGCTCTGCTCCATCCGTTCTCAATGGTTTTGTGAACGTAGAAAAGGGCTTCTTGAACGGATTTGCATTTGGTGATAATCTCTACGTGATGTCGCCATGGAATTTGGAAAATGGGGTGGGGTCCTGATTCTGCAACAACTTGTTGCAAAATTATATTTCCCTGATTTTCCGCCCGTTGTGTTTTCGTCCCAAGTTGGGACGGAATTTCCGCACCAACTTGGTGCGGAATTGCATTACCTTGACTATAGAAGGTATAAAACCGTTTAATATAAAGCAAATTTCGAGGAGAGAATCCTTTCAAATAAGGAAACTCCGAACGCAAATCCTTACTCAATTTTTCAAAGAAACCACTTCCCCAAGCTGCTTCCATTTGGCGAGCAACAATATCTTGTCCCATATCCCAATAGAGACGAAGCATTTCCTCATTCACCCGCACCGCAGCCTTAATCTGACTTTGTTTAATTTTCGTTTTTAAGTCAATCAGCCATTGCCGATATTCGCTGTCTGTTTTTTCGATTTT
>WRKV01000061.1 GCA_009777915.1 Bacteroidales bacterium
AACATTTTTTCCTGCAAGCCTTTTTTGGTTACTTTTTTGGGCTCAAAAAAGTAATAAAAATAAATCCTGCAAAGAGTTTTTTTGAATACTTTTTTTGCTCTCAAAAAAAGTATTGAGAATAAAATTAAAAAAAATTCGTATCTTTGCAAAAAAATTTGGTATGTCCATTTTATCTCAACTCGAACGTCGTGTGCTTATCTTAGATGGTGCGATGGGCACAATGATTCAAACATACAAACTTTCCGAACATGATTATCGTGGCGAACGGTTTACGAATATCGCCGCCGATTTGAAAGGTTGCAATGATTTGCTGGTTTTGACCAAACCTGAAATCATTGCTGAAATTCACGAACAGTATTTGAAAGCAGGTGCAGATATCATCGAAACCTGTACATTTAACGCCACTTCTGTGAGTTTGGCAGATTATGATTTGCAACATTCGGCTTACGAAATAAATGTTGAAGCTGCAAAATTAGCCCGAAAATGTGCGGCTAAATTCACCGCAAAAAATCCTGAAAAACCCAGATTTGTTGCGGGTTCTATCGGTCCGACCAATCGTTCACTTTCGCTTTCTCCCCAAGTGGAAGATCCCGGATTTCGTGCCATCACGTTTGATGAAATGGCTGATGCTTATGCCGAACAGGTCGAAGGACTGATGATTGGCGGTGTTGACGTTCTTTTAGTTGAAACGGTGTTTGATACGTTGAACGCAAAAGCAGCATTATTCGCCATTCAAAACACGTTTGAAAAACTCGGGAAAACCTTGCCTGTCATGGTTTCCGTAACGTTGGAAAAAAGCGGTCGGAATCTTTCCGGACAAACCATTCCGGCATTTTTGGAATCGTTATCGCATATTCCATTGTTGAGTATCGGGTTGAATTGCTCGTTTGGTGCGAAACAGATTTTTCCCTATTTACAAGAATTGAGTCAAATTTCGCCGTTTTACACGTCAGTTTATCCCAATGCGGGTATGCCGAATCAATTGGGCGAATATGATGAAACGCCCGAAACTATGGCGATTCACGTAGATGCGATTTTGAAAAATCAATTGGTGAATATCATTGGCGGTTGTTGTGGAACATCTCCCGAACATATTGCCAAATATACGGAAATTATTGCAAAATACGAACCGAGAAAACTTACAAACCATCAATTTTCGCATCCAACAATCTTAACGGGATTAGAGCCTTTGGTGATTTCCAAAGAAACCAATTTCGTCAACATCGGCGAACAAACCAATGTTGCCGGGTCGAGAAAATTTGCCCGATTAATCGCCGAAAAAAATTACGACGAAGCGTTGCATATTGCTCGCACGCAAATCAACAATGGTGCACAAATCCTTGATGTGTGTATGGACGATGCGTTGTTAGATGCCCAACACGAAATGCAAACATTTTTGAATTTGTTGGCATCGGAAACCGATATTGCACGTGTACCAATGATGATTGACAGTTCGAAATTCGAGGTCTTGGAGGCGGGTTTGAAATGTGTTCAAGGAAAGTCCATTGTCAATTCTATTTCGCTGAAAGAAGGTGAGGAGATTTTTTTGCAACGTGCCAAAACCATACGAAAATTGGGCGGTGCAGCGGTTGTGATGTTGTTCGACGAACAAGGTCAAGCGGTGAATTACGACCATAAAATTCAAATTGCCGAACGAGCTTATAGCCTTTTGAAAACGATTGATTTTCCTCCGAAAGATCTGGTTTTTGACTTGAATGTTTTGTCGATTGGCACCGGTATTTCCGAGCACGATAATTACGGTGTGAATTTTATTGAGGCTTGTCGTTGGATCAAAACTCATATTCCGAAAGTCAAGGTTAGCGGGGGAATCAGCAATTTGTCGTTTGCATTTCGAGGCAACGAGGCGTTGCGTTCGGCGATTCATTCGGTGTTTTTGTATCACGCCATTCAAGCGGGATTAGACATGGCAATTGTCAACGCCGGAAAAATTCAGCCTTACGAAACTATTCCCAACGATTTGCGTGAGGCGGTTGAGGACTTGGTTCTGAATCGCAGGTCTGATGCGACAGACAGGCTGTTGACTTTCGCTGAAAATCTAAAAAATCAACAAACCACAACCGTTCAAATCGAACAGGAATGGCGAAAAAATTCTCCGATCGAACGTGTGCAATATGCATTGAAAAACGGTATTTCCGATTTCATCGAAGACGATATGCAAGAGGTTTTAGAACGTAAAGACGCACACTTTACCAATCCGGTTGAAATCATCGAAGGTCCTTTAATGACGGCGATGAGCGAAGTTGGTCAAGCGTTCGGCGAAGGGAAATTGTTTTTACCGCAAATCGTAAAATCGGCACGTGTGATGAAAAAAGCGGTGGCTGTTTTGACGCCGTATATGGATAACCAAAAAATCCATATCGACAACGAACGTGAAAAATCAAAAAGCAAAATTTTATTGGCAACGGTCAAAGGCGATGTTCACGATATTGGGAAAAATATCGCCGGAGTTGTGTTGGCTTGCAACGGCTACGAAATTATTGATTTGGGCGTGATGATTCCTTGCGAAAACATTGTGAATGCTGCCATAGAACACCGTGTAGATTTGATTGGTTTGAGCGGTTTGATTACCCCTTCGCTCGATGAAATGGCGACGGTAGCGAAAGCCCTGCAAAATGCGACTGAACAACCCATACCCTTGATTGTCGGCGGGGCATCTACGAGCGAATTACATACTGCTGTTTATCTGAATCCCCTTTACGAAGGTGGCGTGTATCACACCAAAGACGCATCACACGGTGTGCAAATTGTTCGCGAATTGTTGTCCGAAAATTCTAAAACATCTTTTGTCGAACAAACTCAAAAACGCTACGAAAATCTAAAAAAAACGTACGAAAACAAACAAATTTCGACGCAAAAAAATTCGACAAACAAGCCAATCCATATCGATTGGAATCTTGTAGAGATGCGGAATCCCCCGTCTTTACTGCAAAATTTTCCGTTGGAACATTTAATTCCTTACATCGATTGGCGATACTTTTACCATGCTTGGGATTTGAAAAACGATGCCGACGAAAAACAAAAACTGTACGATGATGCGTTAGTTTTGTTGAAAAAAATCGTTAGTGAAAAATTATTGACCGCAAACGCTGCTTACGGTATTTTTGCATATAAAAACAAACCCATTTGTGTGTTTGCTTGCACGGCAGGACTTGGTGCCGACGAGTTGGCACAAACATTCGAAAACGAGGGCGACAGTTATTCCGCACTTTTGGTAAAAACGCTGGCAGACCGCTTGGCAGAAGCCTTTGCCGAGTATTTGAATCGCGAAAAATTTCAAGGCAATCGCATTGCGGTGGGCTATCCCTCCTACCCTGATCATTCGCAAAAAAAACCAATTTTTGATTTGATTTCAGCAGAAAAAAACACCGGAATTCATTTGACGGAAACGTTTATGATGACGCCCGGAGCGAGTGTTTGCGGACTAATTTTGTAGAAACAACACAATTTACATATTGCGTTTTTTGTAAAGATACTTTGAAATTTCGTCTTGCGAACGCCATTTTTTTTCTGATGATGATTGCACGTAAGTGTTGATTTTCTTTGGATTTATCCAACGTGCGTGCGTATTGTCCTTGAACTGCATTTCCAAAACATCTTCCAGTTCTTGTTTGACATCGGCATCTAAAATCGGCACCACCACTTCAATTCGCTTGTCTATTTTTTTCTTCACAAAATCTGTTGAACCGATGAAATACTTTGAGTTTCCGGCGTTGCAAAAACCAAATACACGAGCGTGTTCCAAAAAACGATCCACTACCGAACGAGCCATGATATTGCCTTTACATTCTTTCAAATCCGGATTCAGCATACAAATTCCACGAATGAGCAGTCGAATTTTCACACCGGAATTGGCGGCTTCATACAATTTGTCGATGGTTTTTTTATCGGCAAGACTATTCGCTTTCATCGTAATCCATGCGGGTTTCCCGAGTTTGGCTTGTGCAATTTCAACGTTGATGAGTTCAATCATTTTTTCACGAAGATTAATCGGTGCAACCAACAAGGTTTCAAATTTCGGAAATGCCAAGCGATTTTCAATCATCTCAAACACCATATTCACTTCATCTGTAATTTTCGGATTTGCAGTAAACAACAATTTATCGGTGTAAACCAACGCTGTTTCTTCGTTCGGGTTTCCCGTACCAACTACGGCATAACGATATTTTTTGCCGTTTTCATTCGTGGTTACCAACATGATTTTTGCATGCACTTTGTAGTCGGGCAAAACGCTCATCACTTTTACGCCTTCGTTTTGCAAACGTTCGACCCAATACAAATTATTTTCTTCATCAAACTGTGCTTTGACTTCCACATAAACCGAAACTTTTTTTCCGTTGCGAGCCGCATTAATCAAGGCATTCAGAATAGCCGAATCTTCTGCCACCCGATAAATCGTCATCTTGATGGATTGCACGTCGGGGTCGATTGAAGCCTCTCGCAAAAAATCGATCGTCATGCGAAACGATTGATACGGAAAATGCAACATATAATCTTTTTGCTTGATAGATTTTATGGTGTTGATGTGAACAGATTTGGGGTTCAAATCTATGGGTTGGTAAGGTTTGTAGACCAATTGCCCCTGTCCGATTTTTTGCGGAAAATTCAAAAAATCCTTGCTATTGTGATAGCGAGAGCCTGCATCAATATCGGTTTTTTTTCCGATTTTCAAGGCTTTCAAAAGATGTTCGAGCATTTTTTTCGGCATATCTCGATCGTACAGAAACCTGATTAAATCTGACTTTCGACGCAGTCGGATCATTTCTTTGATTAATTCAATCGTATCGCCCGATGCATGGGATTCAACTTCTGCATTGCGTGTAATTTTGAACGTATACGCCTCATAAATATCGTAACCAAACGGCAGAAAAATATCCGCAAACCCCAGTCGTATCACATCGTCCAGCATGATTACAAAATCTTTTCCCTGCAATGTCGGTAAGACTAAAAATCGAGAAATTTTATTGGTGGGCAGTTCTAAAATGGCGTATTGATTTTTTTTGTTTTTCGATGATGAAAGTTTCACAAACAAATAAATCGAATGTTCGTTCAATGCCTTGTGATTAGGCACTTTATCGAGCAAGAGCGGAAACAAATGCGAGCGAACCTTACTTCGAAAATAATTTTCTACAAATAATTTTTGTTCGTCGTTAACTTGTTTTTCGTTGATTAAAAAGATATTGTTTTGTCGTAATTCTTCACGTAAATCTTTGAATACAGCATCGAATTCCTTACGAAGTTTCATGGCTTTCAATCCCACGTTTTTCAAGGTTTTTTGAGGGTTGTAACCAAATTCCGACAAATAGTATTCGTCGTCGGTATGATGAACCAATGACCCGACCTGAGTTCGAAAAAAATCATCTTGATTATTCGAAAAGATTCCCATAAATCGAATGCGTTCAATCAATGGAACGGTGGGGTCTTTAGCCTCTTGCAACACACGTTCGTTGAATTGCAACCAGCTGATTTCTCTATCTGTATATTTTGACGCCGGCATAACCGATTTCGCCACCAAGCGGTGGATTAAGTTTTTGTATTTCGAGTTCTACGTTTGAGGTTTGCGGAAAGGTTTGTAAGACTGCATTGGCGATGCGATGAGCCACGTGTTCCAACAAGTTGGACGGCATTTGCATTTCGGTTTTCACGACTTGATAAACGTCCGAATAACTTACCGTATCGGAGATATCGTCGGAAACCTCTGCTTTTCCGGTGTCGACATCAAACGCAAGATTCACATTGAAACTTGTTCCCACCACACGTTCTGTTTCGAAACACCCGTGATGGGCAAAAAATTTCATATTATTTAAGGAGATTCTCGTCATATCAAAAGCATGTCTCGACAGAGTTATCCTGAGCGGAGCCACGAGGCTCGACATGGCGAGACGGGTTCAAAATTTATTTATGTTCCTTAACGGAAATCATCGGGATATTGTTGTAGAACGTTTGCAGCAACAGCAACATTTCCCGCAATGCTGCACGAAACGTGTCGCGATACAATGCTTCGTTTTTTTCGCCGATGGTGTTGTTCATAACCAAATACCGATCTTCTTCTTTGACGTACTGAAACACGAAATAGTACGTTGGTTCGTGTTGAATGACATACGATTTTTCCTGTTCCAAAATACTCAGAAATATAACCAATGCTTTATTGATGTCTGCCTCTAAAACCGTTGGTTTTGCGGACATAATTCTGAACATATTCTCAAAGTTGGAATATGAAAACGTGCCGACATGTCTGTTAAAGTTTGATGATTCAACAATGGTCAAGTCCAAAAAGGTACTTTGAGAGAATGCTGAACTGCTCACAAACAGAGACACGCAGAAAACGAGTATGAGTTTAATACGATTCATGGCACAAAGGTACGAAAAAAAAACAGAAAAAACAAGTTTTTTCTGTTTTTTTTATTTAGGGTGTCCATTCGGCGAAAGATGAGTTGGTTTCATACATTCGCAATTTCACCAATGAAACGTTCGGAGGCAGAGCAGAATCAATACGTTTGGCGAAGTCGACCAAGAGATTTTCGTTGGTTGGTTGATAGTCGACAAACTTAATGTTTCCGAACATTTGCAAGGTTGCGACCTGTTGTGGTTTCACTTCCGAATTCAAGATCAGAGCGTGGTCGAAATCATTCAAAACCGTTGTTTGCACGATTTGTTTCAAATCGCCGAAATCTATAATCATGCCGCATTTCGGGTGATTTTTATCGGTCATAACTTCGCCTGTTACGGTAACTTCCAATCGGTAGGAATGTCCGTGAATATTCGCACAAGCACCGTCGTAGCAGTGCAAAGCGTGTGCCATTTCGTAATGAAATATCTTGGTAATTGTGATCATTCTTCTGTTGTGTTATTGTATTGTGTATAGTGTCGCCATTTCTCTAAAACCCCTGCAAAATCGGGAGGAAGCTCGGAATCGAATTGCACGTATTTTTGGGTTGTCGGGTGAATAAATCCGATGGTTTTGGCGTGGAGTGCTTGGCGAGGTATGATGTCGAAACAATTTTGGACAAATTGTTTGTATTTCGAATAAATTGTGCCTTTCAGAATTTGATCTCCGCCATAGGTTTCATCGTTGAACAGCGGGTGTTTGACGTATTTCATGTGTGCTCGGATTTGGTGTGTTCTGCCGGTTTCCAATTGGCATTCTACGAGGGTTACATAGCCAAAGCGTTCGAGGACTTTGTAATGCGTAACGGCGTGTTTGCCGTAATCTCCGTCGGGGAAAACCGCCATGATTTTTCGGTCTTTTAGACTTCTGCCGATATGTCCTGTGATGGTGCCTTCATTTTCCGAAAAATCTCCCCAGACTAAGGCTTGATATTTTCGTTCGGTTGTATGGTCGTAGAATTGTTTCCCTAAAAACGTTTGTGCTTCTTCGGTTTTGGCGATTAGAACCAGTCCGCTTGTATTTTTATCGATTCTGTGGATTAAATACGGGTTTGAATTGAGATAAAATGCCAGGGCGTTGACGAGGGTTCCGCACCAATTTCCGAAACCCGGGTGCACCACCATTCCGGGCGGTTTGTTGACGATCAGAATGGCGTCATCTTCGTAGACGATATCGATCGGGATATCTTCGGGAACGACGTCCTGTTCGTTTGGCGGATGTGCCCATACCACGCTAATGACATCGTCGGGTTTGATTTTGTAGTTGGATTTAATCAATGCATTGTTAACCAAAATCGTTCCGGTATGGATTGCATTTTGGATTTTGTTTCGGATTGCATTTTTGAGATGTATCGTCAAAAATTTATCGATACGCAACGGCGATTGTCCTTTATCGACAACGATTCTGTGGTGTTCGAACAATTCCTGTTCTTCGTCATGCAGGTCTATGTCGGTTTCTTCTTCTTTCATTTTGCAAAGATACGAAATTTTCCCCACATAAAAAAGTTTTGTTCACTATACAGATAATTGCCCGCATTATATTTTGACTGTCAGGCAATTGTTGTTTTTTTTTGTTTAACTATTGCCCGCAAATTGCCCGCAAATTGCCCGCAAATTGCCCGCAAACTATTCAAATAATTGGTAGGTAATATTTTTTGAAATTCCAATTTGTTTCAATAGTTGATTATTTACCATTTCTCGCAAATCATTTGTTGCAGTTCGTTTGGAAACGTTTGTTAATTCTTGATAAACTCTGCTACTAATACTTCCATTTTCTTGAATGTAATCAACTGCTTTTTGCTGACGTGGAGAAAGTTCATTGTTAGATGGTTTCGCCGAAGAGTCAGTATTCACTGATATTTTGAGAGATGTACTTCTTCCTTTGACAAACTTTAGATTTCGCAAATAATCAATTTCGACTTCGGTTAACGGTAATCCTTTTTGAACTCTATCAAGCAGCACAACATCATCAAGTGAAAGCTGCGGATTCTGCGTCAACACTCGAACAAAATCCATATCTAAAATCTTTCCGGTAATTGTAACTTTCACCCTGTCGGGTGTAAATTCATAATCCGGCAGAGGAAAAAATCGCTCTCTCTGTTTCTCAAACATCTTGATAATTCCACTTCCGATGGTATCTACCAAATTCAAATTTAACATCGCCATTGAGAGAAATTTATTTCTGTAATGTTCAGCAGGAGCATTGTTATCAATCACATTTTTCACAGATCCGGGAATGAAACTCCCCAAATTCGAGAAAACAAGATGGTCGTCTTCAAACTCTACTACATTGATTCTACCGCCTTCCATATAGTCTTGATGAGCTATTGCGTTGTTCAATGGCTCTCGAATAACAAAGGGATCATAACGTAAGACTTCTCTTGGAAACAGCGTCCCATCGGGCATGTAACGATATTTCAAATTTCTTATTTTATCGAAAACTTTGTCTATTGCTAAAATAAATGGGATGCAAAAAATCTCGTAATCCTTGTCTTTATTGTCAACCGTTCTCAAAATCCATCTAATCTTTGCATCAGCAGTAACAAGGAGATGCTCGGATTCATCTTTTCCTAAAAGCAAAATTGCAGTATTTGTGATTTTTCCGTTGAGGGTTATTTTTGCTTTGTTGAGAAAAGTTATATCGTCCCAAGTGTTTACTTCATTAGCCAAAGCCGGATATTTTTCTTTGTAGTTTTCTCTTGCTTTTGAAATTGCCTCCGGGTCTAAATCGTCTATTGTGGCATCGGCTACGATTTTTGCACTCCAATCTTCGTGCACCGTGTAGATTTTTCGCATAAGTTGGGGAAACTTTTGCATATCGGTCTTATTGCTGCCAATGCGAATATAGGGTTTGTTTTGAAATGTAGTTGGCTCTCCTTGTGCGGCGGGAATTCGCAATAATACGATGTGCTTTTGTTGGTAGTCAAACTCGAAAATTTCAAAATTGATTTTGGGTGAAATATATAGTCGCAAAAAAAGTTCTAAGTCTTGATTGCCGCCGTGTTTGGCATGAATGAAAGTAAAATTTGTTCCAACAATTTCGTGTGTTTTGTCTTTTACTCCCCAAGCGAGATAGCCAAACGGCTTGTATGCGATGGTAGCACCGTTGCTCATTGCGGAGATGTACTCGCCAAGTTGTTCGTCTGAAACGCCGAATTTTTTGGTCTTAAATTCGATCCATTCGGTTTCGGCAGGAAACGAACGTAATTCGTCTAAAAGTTTTATCAGTTCTTGCGTGGTCATAATGAAAGTGCAAAGATACGAAAAAAAAACGAAATGCAAGCATTTCGTTTTTTTTCACTAATTTCTTGGTTATTTGTTAACAACGATTTTTTCGATGGCGATGTTGCGTTTGCCTTTGGAAATGGTTTCTAATCGAAGGATATAGACGCCACTTGGAATATCATCGGCACTCATGCCTTGACGGAAAATACCTACATCTTGGTGCTCAGCATTGATGATGGTTTTCACTTCTACTCCCAAAAGGTTGAGCAGTTTCAAGGTTACGATGGATTCTTCAACCAAAGAGTAAGTTACATCTGCACGATCCGACATTGGATTCGGAATCACGTTGATGATTTTCGAGGTTTGAACTTCCGCACCGTTAACCGTGATGGTTCCTTCGACAGCGTTGCTTGTGGTATCGTAGATTTCTTCGTCGTCGATGATGGAATCCAGTACAGTGATTGCCAATGTATTATCGACAACGATAATCGGCAGTGCAACTTCGAATTGTTCGGTAACATTGCGTTGGTTTCCGTCGTACGCACCATAGCCTACCGGCGTGAAGGTGATCTTATCCGGAATTTGTCTCATCACTCTGGCACTTGGACGGTTCACTTTCATCACCAAGTTGGCAATTACATCGCCTTTTTTGAATTCGATTGGTTTCGAACTGTTGGTAATCCAGCTAAAGAACACATCATTTCCGAGGATATTTTGAGCCAAACGCATATCGGTTCTTCCGCCCGGCGTTACGTTCAGGATTTCCACATCTGACGGCATATTCAACCAAAGTTGCATTGCACCCAATTCGCCGTCTTGTTTTGCCAACACCGGATAGTTGATGAATTGGTCTCTGCTGTTGACGAATATGGTGTCGAACAAGTCGAATGTCGGATTTTTCGGTGCTGCTGACGATGATGATTTTGCTTTGCTCATTACATCTTCTGCGTGTCCGCCTATTGGATAGTAGCTCAAGTCGGCGTCACCCATCATCACGGCATACATGTGGTGTTCGGTGATATGTGCGGTTAGATCAATGGTGTCGAGGCTGAATTTCCAATCGTCTACCGGAGCCAATGCACCCGTACCATCCAACAATTCGCTAAAGAAACTTCCTGTTGAGTAGTCGACTCCGCCTCCGAGCGGCACATTGCGTGGGAATTGGAAGTTACGTACGGTAGCATTCATAATTTGCTGAACGTCGTTGGCGTTGATACCGAAGTAGTGTACCGGCAAGATTGTATTTTCGTCGACGTTAGATGCGAGATACATCATGGTTTTCTTAGTCCACATCGGATTTTGCTCTTCGACGTATGGCATCGACGGACGGTCGACTATCCAGCGGTTGAGTAGAGCCGCATCGTTGGCGGTTACACCACCGTCGGCGTTGAGAACGATGTATTTTTCAGGAGCGGTTCCGACCAACACATATTGATCCGGAGGATATGCTCCTTCGAAATTGAAGTATCCATCAGACTGCGACACGGTTGTTGCCACCACAGATTGCGTACTGATTCTGAGCAAATCGATTTTGACACCACCTACCGGACGGTGCGGATAGTACCATACACCTTTTTCGTCTTGGATTCGTCCGAGATCGTCTTGTACGGCGATGATGGTTGGCATCCAGAAACTATCGTAGCTGACATATCCTTCGATTCTGAATCCGTTCATAATGCGGATCGCAACGGTATCTCTGGTGGTACAGAGCATATCGTAGTTTTCTAATTCGAACAGATGTTGTGATACGAGCATCATATCGACTGTATCGCCACGGAATGCTTCCGGATTTCGGTCGATCGGTGTGGTATCTCCGACGAATGGGGTATTAGGTCTGAATCCGTTGGCAGTGTGTGCCGATGAACCGAGTACGAGATCGTTCGGGTTAGAATTGAAATAACTTCCGGATAGATCGACCCACCATTGTGTTACATTTTGATCGGGGTCTAAGCCCTGAGCAAACAAGTGCAACGTATCGCCTTGCGAGATGAAGGTATCTCTGGTGAATTCACGTGGTATGTTGAGACGAACCACTTGGAACGTATCTCTGAGCGTGCGTCCGCTTTCGGTTTCAAGTTCCATCACAATGTTCATGGTATCCAATACCGGACAGAGTTTTTGCGGATAGTCGTTTCCGATTAGGTAATGCGTATCGATTTTGATTACGATACTATCTTCGATATAGTTAATGATGGTATCTCCGGAGATTTTCATGGTATCGCATACCATCACATCCGGACAATCTTTCCAGCATTTGTAGCTCCAAATACTGTCGACGCGGTACGATACGGAATCGCGACATTCGTAGATGATTTCGCCGAAACCGAGGTCGAACACATCCACCACAGTGTGTGTAAATTTCACTGAATCTACGATATAGATGCTATCGCATACTAAGAAGTTTGCATCTTTATCTTCGACACCTTCGCAGGTTACGTTCGCTAAGAAGTCGCCGATTGGACCCACAGGCTCGCAATGTCTGCCTCTGACTTCGCTGATGATTTCCGTAACAAATTCTTCAATTGCAGGAATCCAGAGTTCGATGCGTGTATAGATGATGGTATCTCTACAATTTGTTTGGCTGTAGTACATCAAGTTTGGATATGGGATATCGAAACTTGGGTCGTTCACACGTTCTGCGGTTGTCCAATCTCCGTCAGACGGTAGTGTTATGGATTTCACAGCGATTGGTTGTGCTGCAGCGGAGTATTGATCCGGTATGTAGACCGGAGGCATTTGCGTTGTTTTGCAATTGGATACAATCACATCGCGGGTGTATACCACTTCCGGATTCCAGCTACGAACGAGGTCTCTGGTTCTTGATGGTGGTGTGCGTGTTGCACGGATATTGTCACCTGCGATCAAGATGATGCTATCGCATTCGTAATCCCAGCTGCACGATGAGTCGATGGTGTAGTAGTTTCCGAGGAATTGTTCTTGGATTTGGAATATATCACCTGCAGATTCATCGCCATAGAATACATCTACATATTCGTACATCAGCATTGCATTGGTATGCGGTATGGGGTCTCTTTGTAGCACTCTGCGGCAAGGCATAGTCTCTTGTGTTGGTGTTGGTGCCGATTGTTGCGGTCCTGCGATAATAGATTTTGAGCCGCCGGAGCAGTTGCCAGCCTCTACAGCATCCAAGGTACGATAACTCAAGGTAATGTCTGCTGCTGAACCACTCGCCCATGAAGTGAAGTTACCACTTTCGCCAGGGAAGGTGAACAAGTCGCCTACAATCACTACTAATGAATCACATTCTGCATTTACATCAGGATGACATACTGAATCGCGTTTGGTAAGCAGGTTCAAACGACTATATTCTGACTCTAACATTTGATAGGTACTGCCACGTACAAATGCACTCGGTGGTCCTACAAACCAACCTCGTTGTGTAGAGTTAACTAAGCCGGTGCCAGGGAAAATATCCAACATACCACTTTGTGCAATTAAACTGTCGGTTTTCAACCATTTACACTCTGCAACAGGTGGAGTTACAGGAGGCGTAGTTCCGCCACCACAGTTACCCGCATCTACTGCATCTAAGGTACGATAACTCAAGGTAATGTCGGCTGCTGAACCACTTGCCCATGAAGTGAAGTTACCACTTTCGCCTGGGAAGGTGAACAAGTCGCCTACAATCACTACTAATGAATCACATTCTGCATTTACATCAGGATGACATACTGAATCGCGTTTGGTAAGCAGGTTCAAACGACTATATTCTGACTCTAACATTTGAT